>NZ_PGVC01000004.1:0-148962 GCF_002860225.1 Bacillus sp. V33-4 | reverse complement strand
TGACCCGCACGTACGGATCTGTGAGAGGCGCATGAAATTGTTCATGCGCCTACTCTATTTTGTGCCTGGAAAGTACCCGCAAATAAAGAAGAAAGTTGACAAAATCCGAATTGAATAGGGGAAATTTCTTCTCATTTCATTACAGAAAGTGACACACTTCCTAAGAGTAAGTACGCTATACTTTTTCGTAACGGAATTTATAAAAGCAAAAATTGGGTTTTACAATAATGGTAAGCAGCCAGCCTCGTTCTTTACTCATTCAAAGGGAATCGTCTTTCGGTTCTTGCTTTTAAGGAGAGAGGGAAATGACGGTTTATTTAGATGTGATTTGGGCTTTGAACTTTTTGTTTGATAGTTTGCTCATTTGTTTAACTGCAATTATTTTAAAAAGAAGCATCCGTTTTTGGAGGGTTTTCCTGGCCGGGCTCATTGGCTCGCTGATTATTTTGCTGGCAATGACGCCTTTCAGTGCGGTTTCCGGTCACCCGATAACCAAGTTGCTTTTTTCTGTCATGATGGTATTAGCGGCTTTTGGCTACAAAAGGCTTCGCTATTTTTTTTCTGGCCTTGTAACCCTTTATGCAGTGACATTTTTAATTGGAGGCTCATTAATTGGTGCCCATTATTTTATTCAATTTGATTTTGGACTGACAGCAAAGGTGCTTCTGGCACACAGCAAAGGTTTTGGTGATCCAATAAGCTGGTTGTTTGTGTTGATCGGCTTTCCAATCGTCTGGCATTTTTCCAGACGCAGCATTGAAGCAATCGAGGTTGTGAAAATACAGTATGATCAGCTTGTCAATGTATCGATAGCACTGGGCGAGGTCGAGATTTCTGTTAAAGGTTTGATCGACAGCGGGAATCAGCTTTATGACCCACTTTCAAAATGGCCGGTGATGTTGATTTCGATCAAGGATTTACTGCATGAATTACCTGAAGAATTAATCAAGCTGGCCACAAACCATGAAGATATCATTTTAGGAAACGAAATGATTTCCCCTGAATTGGAGAATCGGATGAGGATTATTCCATGTCGCGTGGTTGGCAGGGACCATCAACTCATATTGGCTTTAAAGCCTGACGTGATCAGAATTGAAAAAGATAAAGACTGCTGGGAAACAGAGAAAGGTCTTATTTCATTTACAACCCAGCAACTATCTGCTGATGATGCTTTTCAATGTATCGTCCACCCCAAGCTGTTAACAGGCGTCAAAAAGGATAGGCCGTCTATAAAGGTAAGCTAATAATACTATACTCGGAGAAAAGATATTTTAGAAGGAGGACAACTCATGAAAAATCTGCGACTGCGCTTATCCTACTATTGGTATAAGTTATTAATTAAACTTGGTATTAAAACGGATGAAATATACTATATAGGCGGAAGTGAAGCGTTGCCACCTCCTTTAAACAAAGAAGAAGAGGAACTGCTGTTAAAAAAACTTCCGAAAGGAGACAAAGCTGCACGGTCCATTTTAATCGAGCGCAATCTCCGTCTTGTCGTCTATATTGCCAGGAAATTTGAAAACACTGGTATCAATATTGAAGATTTAATCAGCATCGGCACGATCGGGCTGATCAAAGCTGTCAATACTTTTAATCCCGAAAAGAAAATTAAGTTAGCTACATACGCTTCGCGATGCATTGAAAACGAAATTCTTATGTACTTAAGGAGAAATAACAAAATCCGTTCGGAGGTATCGTTCGATGAACCTTTAAATATCGACTGGGATGGCAATGAATTATTACTGTCAGATGTTCTTGGGACAGACGAGGATATCATTACGAAGGACCTAGAAGCAAACGTGGACCGAAAACTGTTGATTAAAGCTTTGCATCAGCTTAGCGACAGAGAAAAGCAAATTATGGAGTTGCGATTTGGACTGGGAAGCGGTGAAGAAAAGACGCAAAAGGATGTCGCCGACATGTTAGGGATTTCTCAATCATATATTTCGCGACTGGAAAAAAGAATTATCAAAAGATTGCGTAAAGAATTTAATAAAATGGTTTAAAGATAAATTTTTTTTGATAGAAAACTGATGTGAATCTTGAGATCTTAACGTTTTTCCTGCGTAGCCCGCAAATCCTTGCAACTGGACAAGTGCATATTTTTCCTTACCGGGGAGATACTGATTTTTGAACAGCAGCTCCTGCAAGGAGGGAAAAAAGAATTGACTCGAAATAAAGTTGAGATTTGCGGGGTAGATACTTCAAAGCTTCCAGTATTGAAAAACGAAGAAATGAGAGAGCTCTTCAAGCAAATGCATACAGGGGATATATCCGCACGGGAAAAACTCGTCAACGGAAATCTGCGCCTCGTCCTCAGTGTGATTCAAAGATTTAACAACCGGGGCGAATTTGTTGATGACCTGTTCCAGGTCGGCTGTATCGGTCTTATGAAATCAATTGATAATTTTGATCTTAGTCAAAACGTTAAGTTTTCCACCTACGCAGTACCAATGATCATCGGTGAAATCCGCCGCTATTTGCGGGATAATAACCCGATTCGCGTTTCCCGCTCGTTAAGGGATATCGCCTATAAAGCTCTCCAGGTTAGAGAGAGGTTGATGGGTGAAACATCACGGGAACCAACTGCTGAGGAAATCGCCAGGGTATTGGAAGTTCCCCATGAAGAAATTGTTTTTGCGCTTGATGCAATCCAGGATCCTGTTTCTTTATTTGAGCCAATTTACAATGACGGCGGCGATCCGATTTTTGTGATGGACCAGTTGAGTGATGAGCGAAATAAGGATTCACACTGGATAGAGGAAATCGCCTTAAAAGAGGGCATGAGACGCTTGAATGACCGGGAAAAACTCATTTTGAGAAAACGCTTTTTTCAAGGGAAAACGCAAATGGAAGTGGCCGATGAGATCGGAATATCACAGGCGCAAGTGTCGAGGCTCGAAAAAGCGGCTATCAAACAAATGAATAAAAATATTCAACATTAAAAGCTGCCTGCGGGCGGCTTTTCTCATTCTTTCCGCCGTTGCCGTCCCCTGATCTTCTAAAAAGTCGGGCCAGCTCATATATTGATTACAGAAAGTATCGTGGGAGAGTGAGAAAAGATGATAAAAATCTCAGAATTTCAAATAAAAGATGTGGTCAACATAACAGATGGAAAAAGGCTTGGAAATATCGGCGACATTGAAATTAATTTGGAAACGGGCAAAATTGAAGCAGTAATCGTGAGCGGAGCAGGAAAAGTTCTGGGCTTGTTTGGGCGCGATGAGGATATTGTCATAGCGTGGAAAAACATGCTGAAAATTGGCGAGGATGTAATTCTCGTTCGCTATAAGGATACAAGTGAGATAAAATTTAGAGAGGAAGACGAGTAAACTGCTTTTTTTGCTGTGCCCGCTTTTCCTTCTATGGTAAACTATAGAAAAACAGAAGAGGTTTTGTCATGGAGCCATTCACACTTGTTGAGCAAGAATATTTTTTGATCAAAGACTGGGATGAAAAGTTTCCCGGGCTAACCGCAGGATTTACGACAAAAAATACAAGCGGACATAATCAGTCTCAGTTTGGATTGAATTTCGGATTCCATGTCAATGACCATCATGATGCGGTCTGCCAGAGCCGTGAAACACTGTCTGAATTGATCGATTTTCCGTTGGATTATTGGGTCGGTGCAGAGCAAACCCACGAGGTTCACATAAAAAAAGTGTCTAAGGATGACAGGGGCAAAGGGTCAAATTCGTATGATAACGCCTTTAAACAAACGGACGGCTTTTTCACAACAGATGAAGGGATTTTGCTTACACTATGTTTTGCAGATTGTGTTCCCCTTTATTTTATCTCAGCTGATGGCCGGGCTGTCGGTATTGCCCACGCCGGCTGGAAAGGAACCGTAAACGGCATCGCTGAGGAAATGATCCGCGTTTTTGAAAAAGAAGGTATCACGCGCGATAACGTTTCGGTGGTGATTGGACCGTCAATTTGCGAAAATTGTTATATCGTAGATGAGCCCGTTATTAAAATGGTGCAAAACAGACTAGATGATGTCGGGAAAAAAACATATAATACAATAAAAGAGGGCCAATATTCGCTAAATCTTCGCGAGCTGAATAAGCTAATTTTGTTAAACTGCGGATTAAGCGAGGAACAAATCAGGATGACCAGTTTTTGTACCAGCTGTCATCACAGCCAGTTCTTTTCCCACCGCAGAGACCGGGGAAAAACAGGGCGAATGATGAGCTTTATCGGCTGGAAGGAGGCTTTACAGAAATAAATGAGAGTTTCAGCAAAGCTTGACAAAATAAACGGACACATTTTGCAGGCATGCCAGAAAGTAAACCGCAGCCCGGAAGACATCAAAATTATTGCAGTGACTAAATATGTTTCAACTGAAAGGGCCGCCGAGGCAGTTGCGGCAGGTATCAACAATCTCGGTGAAAATCGTGAAGAAGGGCTGCTTGCCAAATGGGAAGTGCTGAAAGATAAACCAGATTGGCATTTTATCGGCACACTGCAATCGAGAAAGGTTAAAAATATCATCGATAAAGTGGCTTACATCCATTCATTGGACAGGCTCTCTCTTGCGCAGGAAATCAATAAAAGAGCTGAAAAAACAATTTTTTGCTTTGTCCAAGTGAACGTTTCCGGGGAACAGTCCAAGCATGGAATCGCGGCTGAACATGCAATCGACTTTATCAAGGAACTGGCACAATTTTCGCATATTGAGGTTACCGGCCTGATGACAATGGCTCCAAACACGGAGGATGAAACCGTTATTCGAAATTGTTTTCGGCGCTTAAAAGAGCTGCAAATAACGATTCAGCGTTTAGAAATGCCCCATGCCCCGTGCAGGGAGCTGTCAATGGGAATGTCAAATGACTATACAATCGCTGTAGAAGAAGGGGCAACGATGGTTCGAATCGGGTCTGCCTTAGTTGGTGAAGAAGACGAACAAGTGCAGGAGGTGCAGAGAAGATGAGCATAAAATCCAAAATAAAAACATTTTTCTTTCTTGAAGATGATTATGACTACAAAGAGGAAGATCTTGCTGAAGAAGAGCTGGAGCCTGTTAAACAGCAAAGGCAGCAGTCCCAGCATTCGCAAAAACAAAATGTCGTCAGCTTGCAAAGCGTACAAAAATCGTCCAAAGTGATATTAGTTGAGCCACGCGTTTATGCGGAGGCACAGGATATTGCCGATCATTTAAAGAACAGGCGGGCCGTTGTCGTCAATCTGCAAAGGATTGATCATGACCAGGCAAAGCGAATTGTTGATTTCTTAAGCGGCACCGTTTATGCTATTGGCGGAGACATCCAGCGTATCGGCATGAATATTTTTCTATGCACACCGGACAATGTTGAAGTGTCCGGTAATATTTCTGAATTCATGCAAGAGCATGATCTTCAAGACTCGAGGTGGTAAAATTTAATGAATACAGTTTTATTGTTTCTACAATCTCTGATTCAAATTTATTCATGGGCATTAATAGTTTACATACTAATGTCCTGGTTTCCAAATGCGCGTGAATCGGCAATCGGGCAATTTCTGGCAAGAATATGCGAGCCGTATTTGGAGCCATTCCGGCGCTTTATTCCGCCACTGGGAATGATTGATATCTCCCCGATTGTGGCGATCCTTGTCTTGCGCCTGGCGACGGGCGGGCTTAACCAAATATTTCATTGGATAGCTTAATTTCTGCTGAAAAAGTTGGAACTGGCCCTTTGTAACCGTATTAGAGGAGTTTTGATTTATGTCGATTTACCAGCATTTCCGTCCGGAAGAGCGGGATTTTATTGATCTTGTTCATCAATGGAAAGACTATGTTGAAAGTACTTACTCAGCAAAACTGACCGATTTTCTGGATCCGCGCGAACAGCAAATTGTCACGACAATTCTTGGTCGGCATGCAGAGTTGCAATTCGGGTTGTTTGGCGGTTCAGAAACAACGGAGAGACAGCGAGCGATTTTTTATCCTGAGTATATGTCAGTTGAACAGGAAGATTTTCAAATTAGCCTTTTTGAGATCGCCTATCCGGCAAAATTTGTTACAATTGAGCACCGCCAAGTTTTAGGAAGCCTGATGTCGCTCGGCTTGAAACGGGGGAAATTCGGCGATATTTTAGTTGATCAGGACCGAGTGCAGTTTTTCGCGGCAAAAGAGATAGCAGATTATGTGAGAAATCAGCTGCAGTCGGTCGGGAAGGCTGCGGTCAGGATCGAAGAGATTCCGCTCGAGCATGCATTGTCCGTTGCGGAAGCATGGTCAGAATTATCCGCAACCATTTCGTCACTTCGATTGGACACAGTTGTTGCCGGTTTATATAATCTTTCCCGCCAAAAAGCACAGCTGTTGATTCAACAGGGCATTGTCAAGGTTAATTGGAGCACGATTGAAAGTACATCGTTTGAGTGCGGTGCGGGAGACATTATTTCGATAAAGGGTTATCGGCGTTGCAAGCTTATTTCGATTGAAGGGAAAACGAAAAAGGATAAATGGAAGATCACTGCAGGAAGGCAAAAATAATTCACGCGTTTAAAAAGGATTTTATAATATCTTGTCGAATATTAGTACATACAGAACATGATTGTTAACCGGGAGGTGGCGTAATGCCGTTAACACCATTAGATATCCATAACAAGGAATTCAGCAAAGGGTTTCGGGGATACGATGAAGATGAAGTGAATGAGTTTCTTGATCAAGTAATCAAGGATTATGAGTTGATTTTACGTGAAAAGAAAGAGTTGGAAGAACGGCTTAATGACCAGAAAGAGCGGCTTGGCCATTTTAGCAATATAGAGGAAACGCTAAATAAGTCGATCGTGATCGCCCAGGAAGCAGCCGAAGAAGTAAAGCGCAATGCCCATAAGGAAGCGAAGCTTATCATTAAAGAAGCGGAGAAGAACGCGGACCGGATCGTCAATGAATCATTATCAAAAGCAAGAAAAATTGCGCTGGAAATTGAAGATTTAAAGAAGCAGTCAAAGGTGTTTAGAACCCGCTTTAAAATGTTGGTTGAAGCGCAGCTTGACCTGCTTAACAATGATGACTGGGACCATTTGCTCCAATACGAACTGGATGCGGCTGAGCTAAAAGCTTCTGAAGAAGAAGATTCACTTGCTTGACGAATAGATGACTTTTCACATATAATATTAGGATAATACTTGAATAGACAATGACTACGTTGACAGGGACAGTACAATTTTCAAGGCTTTATTTATAGCGAACCAGGGACAGTGGAAGCCTGGTAAGAGCGAAAGTTGGAAAATCACCCTCGAGTTCAAGGCTGAACACGATGTAATTAAGCTTTGACGTATCATTCACGTTACGAATGCTGAAGTGGACAGATATTTATGCTGTCTATAAGGGTGGTACCGCGGGAAAAAACCTTCTCGTCCCTTTCCGGGATGAGAAGGTTTTTTTTGTTTGGTTTTTTTGAATTTGGAAATCATGATAAGAGTTAGCGATGTGAACGGAGGAGATTGAAATGGAATACAAAGATACATTATTGATGCCAAAAACCGAATTTCCAATGCGCGGAAATTTGCCCAACCGCGAACCGGAAATCCAGGAACACTGGCAGGAAGTGGATATATATAAACAGGTCCAGGAGCGCACTAAAGGCCGTCCAATGTTTGTTCTGCATGATGGCCCTCCGTATGCAAACGGTGATATTCATATGGGCCATGCCCTAAATAAAGTATTAAAAGATTTTATCGTCCGCTATAAATCGATGAGCGGCTACAATGCCCCATATGTTCCGGGCTGGGATACACATGGTTTGCCGATTGAGCAGGCATTGACAAACAAAGGAGTTAAACGGAAGGAAATGACGGTAGCAGAATTTCGCAAGCTTTGTGCGGAATATGCTTATCAGCAAATTGACAGCCAGCGTACCCAGTTCAAACGCCTTGGCGTACGCGGAGACTGGGAAAATCCGTATATTACCTTGGAGCCCGAGTATGAGGCACAGCAAATTAGAGTTTTTGGCGAAATGGCGAAAAAGGGCTATATTTACAAAGGCTTAAAGCCTGTTTACTGGTCTCCGTCAAGCGAATCCGCTCTTGCCGAAGCAGAAATTGAGTATCAGGATAAACGCTCACCATCGATTTTTGTCGGCTTTAAAGTAAAGGATGGCAAGGGTGTATTGGATACTGACACAGAAATCCTGATTTGGACAACAACGCCATGGACGATTCCTGCAAACCTTGGAATTTCTGTTCATCCGGATCTCACTTATGTGGTCGTTAAGGCTAATGGGAAAAAATATGTCGTTGCCGAAGCACTGCTTGAATCCGTGACAAATGAGGTTGGTTGGGAGACTGCTGAGGTTGTTAAAAAAGTAACAGGCAGCGAGCTTGAATACGTTCTTGCCAAGCATCCTATCTATGACCGCGATTCCCTTGTTATGCTGGGTGAGCATGTTACAACGGATGCTGGAACAGGTTGTGTGCACACTGCTCCCGGACATGGTGAAGACGACTTTTACGTCGGTCAGAAGTACGGTCTTGGCGTCTTAAATCCAGTCGATGATAAAGGTGTTATGACTGACGAGGCACCTGGATTTGAAGGCTTATTTTACGACACAGCCAATAAGCCGATTACAGAAAAGCTTGAAGAAGCCGGAGCGCTTGTTAAGCTTTCGTTTATTAACCACTCCTATCCGCATGATTGGAGAACGAAAAAGCCGGTTATCTTTAGAGCAACCGCGCAATGGTTTGCATCGATTAAAGATTTCCGTGAAGACCTTTTAGATGCTGTGGAAGAAACAAAATGGGTACCGGCATGGGGAGAAACCCGTCTTCATAATATGGTCCGCGATCGGGGCGATTGGTGTATTTCCCGCCAGCGTGTCTGGGGTGTTCCAATTCCGGTATTCTATGCCGAAAATGGTGATCCGGTTATTACGGATGAAACAATTGACCATGTGTCCGCCCTTTTCCGCAAACACGGTTCAAATATTTGGTTTGAGAAAGAAGCGAATGAGCTTTTACCTGAAGGGTTCAGCCATCCAGGCAGCCCGAACGGCATTTTTACAAAAGAAACCGATATTATGGACGTCTGGTTTGATTCCGGTTCTTCTCATCAAGCAGTTTTAGAGGAGCGTGAAGACTTACAACGGCCTGCCGATCTGTATTTGGAAGGCTCTGACCAATACCGCGGCTGGTTCAATTCTTCTCTGTCCACAGCTGTTGCAGTGACCGGAAAAGCTCCGTATAAAGGAGTTTTAAGCCACGGCTTCACTCTTGATGGTGAAGGTAAGAAAATGAGCAAATCGCTTGGGAATGTAATCGTCCCTGCAAAGGTGATGAACCAGCTTGGCGCTGACATTCTCCGTCTCTGGGTCGCATCGGTTGATTATCAATCAGATGTCCGTGTCTCCGATCCGATTTTGAAGCAGGTTGCTGAAGTTTACCGGAAAATACGCAACACTTTCCGTTTCTTATTGGGAAATCTTGCTGATTTCAATCCTGCTGCAGATGCTGTTCCGTTCGAGAATTTGCGCGAAGTGGACCAGTTTATGTTGGTAAAACTGAACAAACTGATTAAAAATGTTCATGATGCATATGAAAATTTTGAATTTGCCGGAATCTATCACGCCGTAAATAATTTTTGTACGCTCGACCTAAGCGCGTTTTACCTTGATTTTGCAAAAGATGTTCTCTATATTGAAGCGAAGGACAATGCTGAACGCCGTGCTATTCAAACCGTTTTATATGAAAGCTTAACTGCATTAGTGAAGCTTGTTGCTCCGATTCTTTCTCATACTGCCGATGAAGTCTGGGCTCATATACCGGCGGTTGACGAAAAAAGCGTCCAGCTTACAGATATGCCTCAATATCGAGAATTGCCAAACGCAAAAGAGCTTGAAGAAAAGTGGACAGCTTTCATGAAGCTTCGAAACGATGTGTTGAAGGCTCTGGAAGAAGCGCGCAATGAGAAGGTAATTGGTAAATCGTTAACAGCGAAGGTAACCTTGTTTGTTCGTAATAGGACAGAGGCGCTCCTCGATTCGATCGACGAAAACCTTGAGCAGCTATTCATCGTTTCCAGCTTTGAAGTAGCAGGCTCGTACGAAGAGGCACCAGAACATGCGTTAAAGCTTGAAAATGCAGCAATCGTTGTCTCCAAAGCTGAAGGCGAGACTTGCGAACGATGCTGGGTTGTTACACCGGAGGTTGGCCAGGTTCCAGAGCATCCTACACTCTGCCCGCGCTGTGCTGCGGTTGTCGAAGAACATTACAATCATTTAAGCTAATATAGATCTAAAAACCTTTCGGGCTGATGCTCGGGAGGTTTTTTTTGATTCAAAGCTCCGGATTTATGATCGAAATCTGATGAGAAAAGATCTTCCGCCATCGCCCTCCTATTTGTTGTACTGTCTGTAAAATGTTTGCATGGTTTTAAAAGATAAGAACGGAAAAACTAAGTTAACAAAAGGATGAACGGAGGCAATGGTATGGATGCAGTCACGCAAGACCTCATTTCCGAACTCCGTAAAACAAGACAGGAATTACAACACAAACTCAATGGCGGTCAAAGTTCAGTTTATTATTATATCCAGGCGGAATTGCATGATGTAGATTCGGCATTAAAAAAGTTGCAGGCAGGAGATTATGGCAAATGCGAAGTCTCGGGGGAGCTGCTTCCGGCCGGCCTTTTAGCGATGATTCCAACGCTTAAATCGATCGATGATATTAGCAAGCTTGACCAATATTACCGTAAATCTCTCCATTGATGAATAATTGTTGTTTTTAAGAAAATTATGCTAAAATGCAAAGGTGATGTAAAAGCGGGCTTGGCTAGGTCCAGCGCCCGGTAAAACGCTCAAATCTGCGCACCGTTCAATCCCTTCGAGGACGGGAAAAGATGAAGCCTGATAGTGAGTAAATGCTTGGAGGTTGCCTTTGTGTTTTATTATTTAATCGCTATATTTGTGATCGTTGTTGATCAGTGGACAAAATGGCTCGTCGTCAAAACAATGGAGCTTGGCGAAAGTATTGAAATTATTGAAAACTTCTTGTATATTACTTCCCATCGTAATAGGGGTGCTGCTTGGGGGATTCTCGAGGGTCAAATGGGCTTCTTTTATATTATTACAATTATCGTCATCGTTGGTATCGTTTATTATATCCAGAAAGCTGCCAAAGGTAAGCGGCTGCTTGGTGTTTCACTTGGATTAATGCTCGGCGGCGCAATCGGGAATTTTATTGACCGAGTCTGGCGGAAAGAAGTCGTCGATTTCGTTGATACATATATATTTGGGTATGATTTTCCGATCTTTAACATTGCTGATTCTTCGCTTGTAATCGGAGTCGGTTTGTTAATGCTGCAGATGCTGCTGGAAGAACGAAACATAAAGAAGGAGAAAGCTAATGGAGAAAATGGAACACACCATTCTTGAAGAACAGGCACATGACAGGATCGACAAGGTTCTTTCTTCATTAAACGAGGAATGGTCGCGGACGCAAGTTCAACAGTGGATTAAAGAAGGCCACGTTTTAGTGAACGGCCAAAAAATAAAAACGAACTACAAATGCAACATAAATGACGAAATTGAGGTGACCATTCCTGAACCGGAAGAGCTGGACGTCATTCCTGAAGAAATGGACCTGGGCATATTTTATGAGGACCGGGATGTGCTCGTCGTCTATAAACCGAAAGGAATGGTCGTCCATCCAGCCCCGGGACATATGAACGGCACACTTGTGAATGGATTGATGGCACATTGCCGGGATTTGTCGGGAATCAACGGCGTGCTCCGCCCCGGGATTGTCCATCGCATTGACAAAGACACATCGGGATTGTTAATGGTCGCTAAAAATGATTTGGCACACGAAAGCCTGGTAAACCAGCTTGTCAACAAAACAGTAACCCGCAAATATAAAGCGATTGTCCACGGAATCATTTCCCATGATCATGGTACGATTGATGCCCCGATAGCACGGGATCCGAAAGACAGGCAGAGCATGACAGTTGTCGATAACGGGAAGCATGCTGTCACCCATTTTCAGGTGTTGGAACGGTTCACTGACTTCTCCTATGTGGAATGCCAACTGGAGACAGGACGGACACATCAGATTCGTGTCCACATGAAATATATCGGCTTTCCGTTGGCAGGCGATCCTAAATACGGTCCAAGAAAAACACTCGATATTGGCGGGCAGGCTCTACATGCTGGAGTGTTAGGCTTCTCACATCCAAGAACAGGGGAATACTTGGAGTTTGAAGCCCCACTTCCGCCAGATTTTCAGCAGCTATTGGATAAACTTCGAAATAACGGTTGACAAAAACCTACATGTATTTTAAGATTGCTTTAGTTGAATAGTCCTTTAAAAACAGTCCAGAGAGGCTGAGAAGGAACGGATATGCAAAGGTGCTGCCCATGCACTTTTGTGATGAATCAAATTCGTGTACCCTCTTGCCTTTCAGGTAAGAGGGTTTTCTTATGTTGTCGACTATGTAAATTTCACGGAAGGCGTGATACGATGCCGCAAAAAGCAATCGTCCTTGATGAACAAGCAATTCGCAGGGCGCTGACAAGGATAGCCCATGAAATTATCGAAAAGAATAAAGGGATTTCCGACTGCATTTTAATCGGAATTAAAACAAGGGGCATATATATTGCAAAAAGGCTTGCTGAGAGAATTGAACAAATTGAAGGAATGGCAATAGCCGTTGGCGAGCTTGATATTACTTTATACAGAGATGATCTGACAAAGAAAACGGCCGATCTGGAACCACTGGTCAAAGGCTCCCATATTCCCGTTGATATTACAAATAAAAAAGTAATTCTCGTTGATGACGTTCTTTATACGGGAAGAACAGTCAGAGCAGCCATGGATGCGCTAATCGATATCGGGCGGCCGGCTGCTGTCCAGCTAGCAGTCCTCGTTGACAGAGGGCACAGGGAACTCCCGATTCGGGCCGACTATGTTGGAAAAAATATCCCGACGGCGAGCTCCGAAAAAATTGTTGTTGAATTAAAGGAAGTTGATCAGGAAGATCAAGTCAGCATTTTTGAAAAATAAATACCCTTTTAACGGCAGTCCCGAGAGGCTGACAAAGGGGGAATCGGCTAAGGAGCTTGCTTAGGCGTTTTCGTACCCTCTTTGTGCCCCGGACATAAAGAGGGTTTTTCATTACAAAGTAAAAGGAGACATAAATATGACCAGACCGATGTTAGGTATTAAAGATGTTCCCACGCCGGGACAATGGCTGACCTTAAGCTTACAGCATTTATTCGCCATGTTTGGCGCGACGATTTTAGTTCCATATTTAGTCGGGCTAAGCCCGGCGATCGCCCTTATCTCAAGCGGAATCGGCACACTTGCCTTTTTGATGATTACACAGTGGAAGGTTCCCGCCTATCTGGGTTCATCTTTTGCCTTCATAGCTCCTGTCATTGCAGCTAAAGCGGGCGGCGGCCCGGGCGCAGCGATGATCGGAAGCTTTATTGCCGGACTCGTGTATGGAGTCGTTGCTCTTGTTATTAAAAAAGCCGGCTACAGATGGATCATGAATTTACTTCCGCCAATCGTAACCGGGCCGGTTATCATCGTAATCGGTCTTGGGCTTGCCGGAACAGCCGTTAGTATGGCGATGAATAACCCGAATAGTCCTGACGCAGAATACAGCCTGCTCCACTTCTCAGCAGCATTGGTGACACTGGCTGCAACGATTATTTTTTCGATATATTTAAAAGGAATGCTGAGCCTTGTGCCGATATTGGCAGGGATTGTTATTGGATACACCTATTCACTGCTGATCGGAATCGTGAATTTTACAGCGGTTAAACAAGCAAGTTGGCTGGAAAATCCGGAATTCTTAATTCCATTTGCTGATTATCAGGTCACAGTCTCATGGGAGCTTGTCCTCTTGATGGTGCCGGTTGCAGTTGTGACGCTGTCCGAGCATATTGGCCATCAGCTTGTTTTAAGTAAAGTGGTGGGTAAGGATTATATAAAAGATCCCGGCCTGCACCGTTCTATTTTGGGTGACGGGATGGCAACGATGATCTCCGCTTTAATTGGCGGTCCTCCGAAAACAACTTATGGGGAGAATATTGGCGTGCTTGCGATCACGAGAGTCTACAGCGTATATGTAATCGCGGGAGCTGCCATAATTGCGACTGTATTTGGATTTATCGGTAAAGTAACAGCTTTAATCAGCACGATCCCGACCCCGGTTATGGGCGGAGTTTCGATTCTCCTGTTCGGAATCATCGCTTCTTCCGGTTTGCGGATGCTTGTCGACAACAAGGTTGATTTTGGAGACAAGCGCAACCTTGTAATCGCCTCTGTCATCCTGGTGATCGGAATCGGCGGCGCTTTCATCCGCATTTCAGACCAATTCCAGATTCAGGGCATGGCGCTGGCCGCCATTGCCGGTCTAGTGCTCAATATCGTCCTGCCAGGCCGTGAGCAAGTGAAGGATGACCTGTTTGGATTTGATGAAGATGAAGAACACGAAACTGCATAGTATCACCTTTTAAAAAAGTCCGAGAGGCTTGCAAGGGTGTTAGATGACCGGCCTATGGGAAAAATCCCTGTATATGACCGGTTCATTCACAACGTTTCTTACACCCTGGCTTATAAAGTCAGGGTGTTTTTTTGAAGAATAATTTTAAGAAAAAGGGGAGCTTCGTGATGAAACATTTGCTCACTACGACTGAACTTGAACTAAGTGAAATCAACGAGATTCTTTCTGAAGCACAGCGGTTTTCCGCGGGGATGGTCTGGAAGCCAGGCAAGCAGACTTTTGTTGCAAATCTTTTTTTCGAAGCAAGTACACGGACAAAATCAAGCTTCGAAGTGGCAGAACGGAAGCTTGGCTTGGAAGTCATTCCTTTCGAAGTAGGTGCTTCCAGTGTTTCGAAGGGGGAAACCTTATATGATACTGTTCGCACCCTTGAAGCGATTGGTGTAAATACCGTGGTGATCCGCCATCAACAGGAACGGTATTTTGACCAGCTTTGCAGCCGAACAGGCTTGGCGATTATTAATGGCGGAGACGGCTGCGGCCACCACCCAACCCAATCACTGCTTGACCTGCTGACGATCCAGCAAGAGTTTGTTCACTTTATCGGGTTGAAGGTGGCCATTATCGGCGACCTGCGTCATAGCCGGGTCGCCCGCTCAAATGCAAATGTCCTTTCAAGACTTGGTGCAGAAGTTGTTTTTTCCGGGCCCGAAGAGTGGTTCGATAACAGCCTGCTTGAAGCGGGCCGCTACGAGAATATCGACTCAGCGATTGAAACAGCTGATGTTGTGATGCTGCTGCGCATACAGCACGAGCGCCATGCCGAAAAAGGAGTTCAATCACCGGAAAGCTACCATTCTGCATATGGATTAACAGAAGCAAGGGAAAGAAGGATGAAGCGCGGCAGCATCATCATGCACCCCGCTCCGGTAAACCGAAACGTTGAGATTGCTGATAGCTTAGTAGAATGCGAACGCTCGAGAATTTTTAAACAAATGGAGAATGGCGTATTTGTACGCATGGCCGTTTTGAAGAGATCAATCGAATCATTAATGGGAGGGATACCAAATGTCAATGATTATCAAAAACGGCAATTTGCTTTCTGATAACGGGGAATTTCGCAAAGCCGACATTTATATTAAAGCCGGAAAAATTACTGAAATTGGCGAGCATATCACTGTTGAAGAAGCAGAAGTGATTGATGCCGAAGGAAAAATGATCGCTCCGGGCTTTATTGACCTTCATATCCATTTACGAGAACCGGGCGGGGAAAAGAAAGAAACGATTGAAACCGGAACAAAGGCCGCGGCAAAAGGCGGTTTTACAACGGTTGCGGCGATGCCAAATACAAGACCTGTCCCGGATTCGCAACAACAACTGGAGTGGCTGAAGAAGCGGATTGCTGAAAAAGCGGCTGTCCGCGTCCTTCCATATGCTTCGATCACAATCAGGGAGCTTGGTGAGGAACTGACCGATTTTAAGGTGTTGAAAGAAGCAGGCGCCTTTGCGTTTACAGATGACGGAGTTGGTGTTCAATCAGCCGGCATGATGCTGGCCGCCATGAAAAATGCAGCGCAAGTAAACATGGCAATTGTTGCCCATTGTGAGGAAAATACACTGATTAATAAAGGATCTGTTCACGAAGGGAATTTTTCAAAAAGACAGCGGCTGAGTGGTATTCCGTCGGTTTGTGAATCTGTCCATATTGCCCGTGATGTTCTATTGGCGGAAGCGGCCGGCTGCCACTATCATGTTTGCCACATCAGCACGAAAGAGTCGGTGCGGGTTGTCAGGGATGCAAAACGGGCCGGAATTAAAGTGACGGCGGAAGTGACCCCGCATCACTTATTGTTATGCGACGAGGATATACCCGGGCTTGATCCGAATTATAAAATGAACCCCCCATTGCGCGGCAAAGCGGACAGGGAAGCCCTGATTGCAGGGCTGCTTGATGGAACCATTGATTTCATCGCGACCGACCATGCGCCGCATATGGCAGAAGAAAAAGCGGAGGGCATGCAGCTTGCACCGTTTGGAATTGTCGGGTTGGAAACCGCTTTTCCGCTATTAAACACATATTTAGTCGAAAAAGGACTTATCACCCTGAAGCAGTTGATCGACTTTTTGACGATCAAACCGGCAGCAGCGTTCGGACTTGCTTCCGGGAAAATTGAAGTGGGAGCAGCAGCTGACATCGTCCTGATTGATTTAGAGCAAACAGAAGCGATTGATCCCGAACGGTTTTTATCAAAAGGAAAAAATACGCCATTCACAGGCTGGGAATGCAAAGGCTGGCCGGTAATGACGATCGTAAATGGACGCAAAGCATGGAGCAAAGGGAGTGTGACAGCATGAAAAAACAGCTGATTCTTGAAGACGGAACAGTATTTATCGGCGAGGGATTCGGAAGCGATGTCGACACAATTGGTGAAGTTGTTTTTAATACTGGCATGACCGGTTATCAGGAAGTCCTCTCGGACCCATCTTACTGCGGGCAACTAGTTACGCTCACATATCCATTGGTTGGCAATTATGGAATAAATAGGGATGATTTTGAATCAATCACCCCTGCGATCCACGGCTTTATCGTCAAAGAAGCTGCTGATTTCCCGTCAAACTGGAGAAGTGAAAAGACACTTGATGAATATTTTAAAATCAAAAACATTCCGGGAATTGCCGGGATTGATACACGGAAGCTGACAAGAATTATCCGCCAGCACGGTACACTAAAAGGGGCTATTTGCAGCATCGGTGAACATCCCGGGACAGTTGCCGAGAGGCTGCGCACAACGCATTTGCCCATCGACCAGGTGAAGCAAGTCTCAACGAAAACCGCCTATCCAAGCCCGGGACGAGGCAGGCGGGTCGTCTTGGTCGATTTTGGAATGAAGCATGGGATTTTAAGGGAATTGAATAAGCGGGATTGCGATGTCATTGTTGTCCCTTACAATACAAGTGCTGAAGAAATCATCAACTTAAGTCCCGATGGCGTTATGCTGTCCAATGGACCTGGAGACCCAAAGGATGTGGCGGCGGCAACTGAAATGATTAAAGGAATTTTGGGCAGGGTGCCGCTGTTTGGCATTTGTCTCGGCCACCAGCTGTTCGCCCTTGCCTGCGGGGCCGATACGGTGAAACTAAAATTTGGTCATCGCGGCTCCAACCATCCGGTCAAAGATTTAACAACCGGGAAAGTAGCTTTAACCTCGCAAAATCACGGTTACACAGTGGAAGCGGAATCGATTGAGCAAACGGAGCTCGAAATTACCCATCTCGCTTTAAACGATGGAACGATTGAAGGGCTAAAACATAAGGTTTATCCTGCCTTCACTGTTCAATATCACCCGGAGGCTTCGCCAGGGCCGGAAGATGCCAACCATTTATTTGAACGTTTCCTAGCAATGATTGAATCTGAAAATCGGGAAGGAGCTCACAAATGCCAAAGCGTACAGATATAAACAGTATTTTAGTGATCGGATCAGGTCCGATTGTGATCGGCCAGGCGGCAGAATTTGATTATGCGGGAACACAGGCATGCATCGCCCTTAAAGAAGAAGGCTATAAAGTGATCCTTGTTAACTCCAATCCGGCCACGATCATGACGGATACGGAGATCGCCGATTCCGTCTATATCGAACCGCTGACGCTTGAGTTCGTGAGCCGGATTATCCGCAAGGAGCGGCCGGATGCGCTCGTTCCGACGCTTGGCGGCCAGACGGGCTTGAATTTGGCCGTCGAGCTGGCTAAATCAGGTGTGCTGGAGGAGTGCGGTGTCGAAATTCTCGGCACAAAGTTGTCGGCAATTGAACAGGCGGAAGATCGCGACTTGTTCAGAAGCTTGATGAATGAGCTCGGGGAACCGGTACCTGACAGTGATATTATCCACAATTTTGACGAAGCGTTCCGCTTTGTTGACAGAGTAGGTTATCCGGTCATTGTCCGCCCTGCTTTTACACTGGGCGGAACGGGCGGCGGAATTTGCCGGGATGAGGAAGAGCTGATTGAAGTCGTTACAAGCGGCTTAAAGTACAGCCCGGTCACACAATGCTTATTGGAAAAAAGTATTGCCGGCTTTAAAGAAATCGAATATGAAGTGATGCGTGATTCGAATGATAACGCCATCGTCGTCTGCAATATGGAGAATATCGATCCGGTTGGCATCCATACCGGCGACTCGATTGTCGTCGCGCCAAGCCAGACGTTAACCGACCGGGAGTATCAGCTGCTCCGCAATGCGTCTCTTAAAATTATTCGTGCACTTGGAATAGAAGGCGGCTGTAACGTTCAGCTTGCCCTCGACCCGTACAGCTTTCAATATTACATTATCGAAGTAAACCCGCGCGTAAGCCGTTCTTCGGCCCTTGCCTCGAAGGCGACAGGATACCCGATTGCCAAGCTTGCCGCGAAAATTGCAATTGGATTAACCTTGGATGAAATGATGAATCCCGTTACAGGCAAAACATATGCATGCTTTGAGCCTGCATTGGATTATATCGTGACAAAAATTCCGAGATGGCCTTTTGATAAATTCGAATCGGCGAATCGCTCGCTTGGAACACAGATGAAGGCAACAGGTGAAGTGATGGCAATTGGCCGCACGTTCGAAGAATCGCTGCTTAAAGCCGTCCGGTCGCTTGAAGCGAACGTCTACCACCTGATGCTCAACAATGCGGATGCAATCGATGATACAATCCTCGAAAAACGAATTCGCAAAGCGGGCGATGAAAGACTATTTTATATCGGTGAAGCAATCCGCAGGGGTGTCTCGATTGAAAAGCTGCATGAGTGGAGCCGGATTGACTTATTCTTCCTTAATAAAATGGAGAAGATTGTCCTTTTAGAAAATGTGTTGATTGAAAAACCGTTTGATGCTGAAATTGGTTTAAAAGCCAAAAGAATGGGCTTTTCCGATAAAACAATCGCTTGCTTTTGGAATAGCCATGAAAAAGACGTCTACAGCTGGAGAGCTGACCATAAGATCATTCCAGTCTACAAGATGGTTGATACTTGTGCTGCGGAGTTTGAATCGGAAACTCCTTATTATTACGGAACTTATGAAGACGAAAATGAATCGATCGTCACCGATAAGAAAAGTGTCATTGTCCTCGGTTCAGGGCCGATCCGGATTGGCCAGGGCATTGAATTTGATTATGCGACGGTCCACTCTGTGTGGGCGATCAAGGAAGCCGGCTATGAAGCCATTATTATCAATAGCAACCCGGAAACGGTATCCACCGATTTTAGCATCTCGGATAAGCTGTATTTTGAACCGCTGACGATTGAAGATGTTATGCATATCATCGACCTTGAAAAGCCCGAAGGTGTAGTCGTCCAATTTGGCGGCCAAACCGCCATTAACCTCGCTTCGGCATTGGTGGAAAGAGGCGTCAAAATACTCGGTACTTCATTGGAAAGCCTTGATCGCGCTGAAAACAGGGATAAGTTTGAACAGGCGCTTTCTGAATTGAAAATTCCGCAACCGCAAGGGAAAACGGCATTGTCTGTCGAAGAGGCGGTCAAGATCGCCGCCAAGATCGGTTATCCGGTCCTCGTCAGGCCTTCCTATGTTCTGGGTGGACGAGCGATGGAAATCGTTTATCAGGAGGAAGAACTGCTCCATTATATGAAAAATGCTGTTAAAGTAAACCCGGAACATCCCGTCCTGGTTGACCGCTATTTAACAGGTAAGGAAATTGAAGTCGATGCGATTTCTGATGGGGAAACAGTTGTGATACCGGGGATTATGGAACATATAGAAAGGGCCGGCGTCCACTCCGGCGACTCGATTGCCGTGTATCCGCCGCAAAACATTTCTGAAGCAGTAAAAGCAAATCTGATCCAATATACTGAAAAGCTGGCGAAAGGGCTCGGAATTATCGGCCTTCTAAACATTCAGTATGTTGTTGCAAATGAACAAGTTTATGTAATCGAAGTAAATCCCCGTTCGAGCCGGACTGTCCCTTTTTTAAGCAAGATTACCCAGGTCCCAATGGCGAATATTGCGACGAAGGTCATTCTCGGGCAATCGCTCGCAAATCAGGGCTTCAAATCGGGACTTGTCCCTGAAAAGCATGGTGTGTATGTGAAAGTTCCCGTGTTCTCTTTTGCTAAATTGCGAAGAGTCGATATTACCCTCGGGCCGGAAATGAAGTCTACAGGTGAAGTAATGGGTAAAGACTGGACACTGGAAAAAGCTTTGTATAAAGGATTGGTAGCCTCCGGGATGAAAATCCAAAACTTTGGCACCGTATTGCTGACCGTTGCTGATAAAGATAAGGAAGAAGCTTTACAGATTGCGAGAAGGTTTACCAATGTCGGCTTCCGGCTGATCGCGACCAGCGGTACCGCTCAATTTCTGGAACGAGCAGGGATACCGGTTAAAGTAGTTGATAAAATTGGCGCAGCAGGGCCTGACCTTCTTGACGTGATTCGTAACGGGCAGGCGCAGTTTGTCATCAATACGCTTACAAAAGGAAAGCAGCCGGAACGGGACGGCTTCAGAATTCGTCGCGAGTCGGTCGAAAATGGCATACCTTGCTTAACGTCGCTGGATACGGCCGCTGCGATTTTAAAAGTGATCGAATCAATGATTTTCTCGGCAGATGCGATGGATCAACCGGAAACGATTCAGGAGGTGGTGTACTCGTGATCAAAAATGAACATTGTAAAATTGTTGCGCACCACGAAATTGCTGCTTCAATTTACGAACTGACTTTACAAGCCGAGCTCGTTTCCGAGATGGACCACCCGGGACAATTTGTCCACCTGAAGGTTTCGGACGGAGTTAATCCGCTGTTAAGAAGGCCGATCAGCATCGCAAATATTAACAGGGACGCCGGTCAATTTACAATCGTTTATAGAAAAGAAGGCCGGGGAACGATTGTACTTTCCGGGAAACAACCGGGCGATACGGTCGATGTTCTCGGACCGCTTGGAAACGGTTTTCCTGTCAATGAAGCGAAAGCAGGGGAGACAGCCTTGCTTGTTGGCGGCGGAATCGGGGTGCCACCGTTATATGAGCTTTCACGGCAGCTCGTCACAAATCGGGTTAACGTTATCCATGTATTGGGATTTCAGACAGCAGAAGCCGTTTTTTACGAAGCGGAGTTCGCCAGTTCGGGTCCTGCTTTGATCGCAACAGCAGATGGTTCTTACGGGTATAAAGGTTTTGTCACCGAAGTCATTAACAACCAGGGCATTGATTTTGATGTACTGTTCAGCTGTGGCCCGACTCCGATGCTAAAAGCGCTTGAATCGGCTTATCGAGATAAAAAAGTATATTTATCGCTTGAGGAAAGAATGGGCTGCGGGATCGGCGCCTGTTTTGCCTGCGTTTGCCACACAGGTGATGATCCGAATGGTTATTCCCATAAAAAGGTGTGCAGTGACGGCCCTGTTTTTCGGGCGGGAGAGGTGGTACTATGAGCAGATTGCAAATAAAGCTGCCCGGACTTGAGTTGAAAAACCCGGTTATGCCTGCCTCAGGCTGCTTCGGATTTGGACGCGAATACAGTCAATTCTATGATTTAAACGAGCTTGGTGCGATCATGAT
Source organism: Bacillus sp. V33-4 (assembly GCF_002860225.1). NCBI lineage: Bacteria > Bacillati > Bacillota > Bacilli > Caryophanales > Bacillaceae > Bacillus > Bacillus sp. V33-4. The sequence goes on along the minus strand of NZ_PGVC01000004.1, from coordinate 126,973 downwards.
CAAGGCGACAACCGCTGAGGCGCGCTTTGGTAATCCGACGCCGAGAGTGGCAGAAACGCCATCTGGCATGCTCAATGCAATCGGCTTGCAAAATCCGGGCCTTGAAAAAGTGATCTCGGAAGAGTTGAAATGGCTTGAACAGTTTTCGACACCGATTATTGCCAATGTGGCCGGGTCAACCGAGGAGGATTATATTGCAGTTGCCAAAGAAATTTCGAAAGTGTCAAATGTCCATGCCCTGGAATTAAATATTTCTTGCCCCAATGTAAAAACAGGCGGGATTGCTTTTGGGACGATACCGGAAGTCGCGAAAAGCTTGACGAAGAAAGTAAAGGAAGTTTCCGAAGTTCCCGTATATGTAAAGCTTTCACCCAATGTAACCAATATTGTTGAGATGGCACATGCAGTCGCGGACGGCGGGGCAGACGGCTTGACGATGATCAACACTTTGCTCGGGATGAGAATTGACTTGAAGTCAGGCACACCGATCTTGGCTAACAAGACGGGCGGCGTGTCAGGACCAGCGATCAAACCGGTCGCGCTGCGGATGATTTATGAAGTCAGCCAAAAGGTTTCGTTGCCGATCATTGGCATGGGCGGCATCGCGACAGCGGAGGATGTAATCGAATTTTTTTTGGCTGGAGCGAGTGCAGTGGCGGTCGGGACCGCCAATTTTATCGACCCATTTGTATGCCTAAAAATTATCGCAGACTTGCCTGAGCTTGTTGAGCAGCTTGGCTATGATCACATTTCTGAATGCACTGGGAGGAGCTGGAGCAAACATGAACAATCCGCTTATCATCGCGCTTGATTTCGCTGATAAACGCGAAGTTTTTCACTTTATAAATCAATTCTCCGAAGAAAAGCTCTTTTTAAAGGTGGGAATGGAGCTTTTCTATCAGGAAGGCCCGGTCATTGTCGATGATTTAAAAGAACGGGGCCATCAGGTGTTCCTTGATTTAAAGCTTCATGATATTCCGAATACTGTAAAAAAGGCGATGAAAGGAATCGCCAGGCTTGGTGCTGACCTTGTTAACGTTCATGCTGCCGGAGGCAAAGCGATGATGACGGCAGCTCTTGAAGGACTCGATTCCGGCACTGGGCCCGGGATCAGCAGGCCGTATTGTATCGCGGTTACTCAGTTAACGAGTACATCCGAGCAACAAATGAAAAGTGAGCAGCTCATTGCGGTTTCGCTTAGAGAGTCTGTTATCCATTACGCGGTACTGACAAAAGATGCCGGACTAAACGGTGTTGTTTGTTCGCCACATGAAGCGAAAATGATCCATGATCGGCTTGGCAGCGATTTCTACACAGTTACACCAGGAATCCGCCTTGAAACGGACGACATTCAGGACCAAAAGCGGTTCGCTACCCCAGGGTTTGCGAGACAGGCAGGCGTTTCTGCGATTGTCGTTGGTCGCTCAATTACAAAAGCGGCAGATCCGCTGCAACGCTATTTCGAAGTGAAAAAGGAATGGGAGGAAACAAGGCAATGAAGAAAAAAATAGCAGCCGGTTTATTGGAGATTGGGGCCGTCTCTTTACAGCCCAATAACCCATTTACATGGTCATCGGGAATCAAGGCGCCGATCTATTGTGATAATCGCCTCACCCTTTCTTTTCCGAAACTGCGCTCGGAAATTGCCGCTGGCCTGAAGGAGATTGTTGATGACAAGTTTCCCGATGTGGAACTAATAGCTGGAACAGCAACAGCAGGAATCCCACATGCAGCATGGGTCAGCGATTTAATGAATTTGCCGATGTGCTATGTTCGCTCCAAGGCGAAAGGACACGGAAAAGGAAATCAAATTGAAGGAAAAGCAGAAACAGGGCAGAAAGTCGTCGTTGTTGAGGATTTAATTTCAACTGGCGGAAGTGTCATTACTGCTGCAGAGGCGCTGCGCGAAGCGGGCTGTCACGTATTAGGGGTGGTATCGATCTTTTCATACCAGCTTGAAAAAGGTGCACAACTGCTTGATGAGGCAAAAATTACCGCCTATTCGTTAACCGATTTTTCCACTTTGGCAGACATTGCCACAGAAAAAGGTTTTATCAGTGTGAAAGACCGGGAGAAACTGGCTGAATGGAGAAATGATCCTTCCAACTGGGGAAGGGAACTCTATTGAGGAAAAAAGAGGAAAGAGCGATCGTTATGATCACAACCTTCCTCTTTTTTTATTTTATTCTTCAAAATAAGCCCGAAATTCCTGTTCGTCCTGGCCTTTTTTGTTTTCGAAATATGGGTTTTCTTCTGTCACGTCTTTAGTGTCAAGATTCGTTCTTATCACTAAAGTAGGCCCATCTGTCGGCTCTCCAATCACCCGGTCATCCAATTCCTTGAAATCCGGCATGCTGCTGTTTCCTTTTTTATTCGGTTCCATCTGAAGCTCACCTCCTAAAAGATAGAGTGCAGAACCGATTAGGAAATTATGTGCGAATAGACATGTTACTTTTTCAATGCAAGGATACTATCTTCATCAGGAGTGACATAGACGGTTTGCTGATTGTCATAAATCACATAACCGGGCTTCGAGCCGTTTGGCTTTTTCACGTGGCGGATTTGCGTAAAGTCGACGGGCACAGAGCTTGAGTTTCTTGCTTTACTGAAGTAGGCAGCAAGCCGGGCTGCTTCAAGAATCGTCGCTTCACCTGGTTCCTTGCTGCGGATCACAACGTGTGAGCCGGGAATATCTTTCGTATGAAGCCAAATTTCATCTCGGCCGGCCAGCTTGTTAGTTAAATATTCGTTCTGTTTATTATTTTTGCCTACTAAAATTTCAGTACCATCCGAAGCTACATAACGATCCAAAACCGGCTTGATATTTTGCGCCTTTTTATTCTTTTTCTTTTGCCGTTCCCTTAAATATCCACCTTCGACCAGCTCCTCGCGTATTTCCTCTAGATCCTTTGTCGATGCTGCCTGAATCTGCTGGAGGAGTGCATCAAAATATGCTGCTTCTTCTGTTGCTTTTTCAATCTGCTCTTCGACAACAATGATCGCGTGCTTCGCCTTTTGATATCGTGAAAAATATTTTTGCGCATTTTCGGACGGGCTCTTGCGCGGATCAAGCGGAATCGTGAGCTCAGCACCTTCTTCACTGTAATAATTGACCACGGTAATGTCCTTCATGCCCTTTTCTACAGCAAACAGATTGGCTGTTAACAATTCTCCGTAAAGCTGGTATTGGTCCGCGTTTTTCGCTTCTTGTAGGGTCGCTTCAAGCTTAACAATTTTCTTTTCGTTTTTTTCCTTTTCATTTATGATAAAGCGCTCGAGATCGTTGCCTTGCTGTTTAACTCGATCACGCTCCGCTTTACCAAAATAAAAGCGGTCCAGCATTTCACTCAAGGTTGGAAAGGTTTTCGCTTTTCCATTCGTATGGTCAAGCGGAAAGAGATAAAACGATTCCTTTTCAGCTCCATAGGTGATGGCAGGATTATAGTCACCTTTCTTAATCCTCTCGATCATTTCTACAAACATTTTTGGCAAAGTGACCCGATTGGCAACGCCCGCCCGATAAACAACTTCTTTTGCAAACAAAGGGGAGACTCCTGCAAAGTGTTCGACCAATTGCCGGTCCAATTTTCCCGCATTAAAATCAATTCTTCGCAATACTTCCTGTTCATCGGCTTCAAAAGGGTTGTATTTATTTTGCTCGGGTGGATTAACGTACTCCTGTCCGGGAAGAATTGCCCGGTGGCTGTTCACTGCAAAGGAAACATGCTTAATACTGTCCAGAATCACATTTCTCGTTTTGTCTATTAAAATGATATTGCTGTGCCGGCCCATGATTTCAACGATTAAACGTTTATAAGTGATATCGCCGATCTCGTTCCGGCCTTTAACGTCAAACACAATGATTCGATCAAGACCAACCTGTTCGATATCTTCAAGAATGAAACCTTCTAAATGCTTTCTTAGCAGCATGCAAAACATTGGCGGCTCACTTGGATTTTCATAATCTTCATTTGTTGCCTGTACCCTCGCATAGCTGGGGTGAACCGATAAAAGAATCTTGTGGTTTTGCCCGTTTGCCCTGATCAGCAAAACAATTTCATTCTTAAAAGGCTGATGAATTTTATTAATTCGTCCACCTTTCAAAGAAGAAACCAGTTCGTTCTTCATCGCTCTCGTAAATAATCCGTCAAATGACATAATGTCCATCCCTCTTCTATAAGTAAAGTTGTGATTTTTATTCAAATTAAAGCAAATATTCAACTGCATCTGGGTTTTAAGATAAACACGGCGCTTCCGCTTTTCTTTGTCCAGCTCCAGCGCCTAGCCCCTCGAGTCGCTTCGGTCCTGCCAATGAAGTCAAAGAACGACTTCACTGTCAGGCCCTCCAGCGCTTTTCGGGGCTGAGCAAGGCGCTTCCGCTTTTCTTATAATATCATAGCATTTTTTTGGACAGGTCTGAATAAGCTTTCTTTAGGGTGAGGACAACTCTTGTTTAATTCAAAAGGGGGAAGTGTGATGGCCGGATGAAGTTCCACAATATGAATGAAGATGAAGTTGAAAAAGCCTTGAATACGGATTTTTCAAAAGGCTTAACCGAAGAAGAGGTCAAGAAACGCAGAAAACAGTTCGGCTATAACGAATTGGAAGAAGGAGAAAAGCAGTCTGCTTTACTCTTATTTTTTAGCCAATTCAAGGACTTTATGGTGCTTGTTTTATTGGCTGCCACATTAATTTCGGGGCTGCTGGGTGAATATATTGATTCCATCGCGATCATTGCGATTGTTATCATCAATGGATTTCTTGGTTTTTTTCAGGAACGTAAGGCAGAAAAATCATTGGATGCGTTAAAAGAGCTGTCTGCCCCCCAGGTACAGGTCTTACGGGACGGGCACTGGGACAAGATTCCGTCCAAGGAAGTGCTTGTGGGCGACGTGATTAAATTCTCAAGCGGTGACAGGATTGGCGCAGATGTCAGATTGATCGAATCCCACAGCCTTGAAATTGAAGAGTCTGCTTTAACAGGTGAATCGATGCCGGTGCAAAAAGCGACAGACGCACTCCAGGCTGCCGACCTCGGGATAGGTGACCTGGAAAACATGGCTTTTATGGGGACGATGGTTACAAGAGGCAGCGGAGTCGGCGTTGTCGTTGCGATCGGAATGAAAACGGCGATGGGACAAATTGCTGATCTTCTCCAAAAAGCCGAAACAATGGAGACACCATTGCAGCGGCGGCTCGAGCAGCTTGGAAAAATTTTGATCGTTGTGGCTTTATTGTTGACAGTTCTTGTCGTCGGTGTTGGTGTTCTCCAGGGGCATGATCTTTACACGATGTTTCTTGCCGGCGTATCGCTTGCCGTAGCTGCCATTCCAGAAGGGTTGCCAGCGATTGTAACAGTCGCCCTGTCCCTCGGCGTGCAAAGAATGATCAGGAAAAATGCAATCGTCCGCAAGCTCCCAGCTGTTGAAACGCTCGGTTGTGCCTCCGTTATTTGTTCCGATAAAACAGGGACGATGACGCAAAACAAAATGACTGTCACCCATCTGTGGAGCGGGGGGAAAACGTGGACGGTTGACGGTGTCGGATACGAACCACATGGGAATTTTTATTTACGGAATGATCTGATCGACCCAAAAAAGGACAAGGCGCTTCAGCAGTTATTAATGTTCGGAATGCTTTGCAACCATGCGGAAGTTTTTCAGAAAAATAACGATTTTCTGGTCGACGGGGACCCGACAGAAGGCGCTTTACTGATTGCCGCGATGAAGGCCGGCTACAGCAGAGCAGCCTTGCCTGGCCAATTTGAAATCGTCAAGGAATTCCCGTTTGATTCAAGCCGGAAAATGATGAGTATAATCGTTAAAGATCATCACGGGCGGACATTTGTTGTAACGAAGGGAGCGCCTGATGTGCTGCTCGGTGTCAGTGAGGCGTTGCTTTGGGAGGAAAGGCAGCAATACTTAACAAAAGAGCTGCAAGGCACGATCCAGACAGCCATTCATGATCTTGCCTCACAGGCGCTGCGAACAATTGCGATCGCATATAAACCTGTTCAGGCAAACACGATGATTTTGCATGAAGCAGAAGCGGAGAAAGGGTTGACCTTTATTGGGCTGCAGGGGATGATTGATCCGCCGCGACCAGAGGTTAAAACAGCTGTCAAGGAATGCAAACAAGCAGGAATCAAAACTGTGATGATTACTGGTGACCATGTGATCACAGCAAAAGCAATTGCCGGCCATCTCGGAATTCTCTCAAAAAACAGTAAAGTTCTTGATGGCAAGGCGGTATCGGAAATGTCTGTCGGCCAGCTTGAGGAAGTCGTCGATGATGTTTCAGTGTTTGCCCGCGTGTCTCCTGAGCACAAGCTGAAAATCGTCAAAGCTTTGCAAAATAGGGGCCATATCGTCGCTATGACCGGTGATGGTGTCAACGATGCACCTGCGATCAAAGCCGCTGATATTGGAATTGCGATGGGGATCACTGGAACGGACGTTGCGAAGGAAGCATCGGCACTTGTCCTCCTTGATGATAATTTTGCGACGATCAAGGCAGCGATTAAAGAAGGAAGAAATATATATGAAAACATCCGCAAGTTTATCAGATATTTGCTTGCTTCGAACGTCGGCGAAATATTGGTGATGCTCTTTGCGATGCTGCTCGCTTTGCCGCTTCCGCTCGTTCCAATCCAAATCCTCTGGGTCAATTTAGTTACGGATGGTCTTCCGGCAATGGCGCTCGGCCTCGACCAGCCGGAAGATGATGTTATGAAGCGACACCCGCGCAGCCCGAAGGAAGGCGTGTTTTCACGAGGGCTGGGCTGGAAGGTTATTTCTAGAGGATTTTTAATCGGTGCGGCGACATTGGCCGCTTTTATGATCGCTTACGGCCAGCAGCCTGACGATCTTGCCTATGCACAGACGGTCGCATTCGCTACACTTGTGATGGCCCAGTTGATTCACGTCTTTGACTGCCGCAGCGAAAAATCGGTGTTCGCCAGAAATCCATTTGGCAATAAATACTTGGTGTGGGCCGTAATTTCTTCGTTGATTTTAATGTTTATTGTTATCTACTATCCGCCGCTCCAGCCCATCTTCCATACTGTGCCGATTATCGCGATCGATTGGATCTTAATTGCCGGCTTATCTGCCATTCCAACTTTTTTGCTGGCCGGAACGTTTTTGGTAAGTAAAACGAGATAATATATGGTATAATCCAAAAGGTAATAGAGAAGACTCTATTACCTTTTCTTTGTGTGATAGGTCTTATGCAGATTGGATGTGTGTAAAATGGTCGTTAGCATGACTGGTTATGGGAGGAGCAAGACAGAATCTTCCCTCGTTGCCGTGACTGTTGAGGTAAAGACAGTTAATCATCGTTTTATTGAATACAGCATCCGGATGCCCCGCGAGCTTTTAAAATTAGAAGATAAGATCAAGAAAAAACTCGGCGAGAAAATTTTCAGAGGCAGGGCTGAAGTTTTTGTTACGATAGAAGGCGAAGGCATTGTCAGCAGAAAACTTCATATTGACTGGAAACTATTGGACCAATATTATCAATACATAACGAAAATTAAAGAACAATTCGGTTTAGATGGGAAAATTTTGATAGCCGATATGATCAGCCGGGAAGGCGTTCTTACATTGGAGGAGCAAGAATCAAGCAATGGGGAATTGGAAAGCCTTGTCCTGCAAGCGGCAGATGAGGCGGCAGCACAGCTGAGAAAAATGCGTGAAGCGGAAGGCGCTGCCCTCGAGCGAGACGTATCGGTACACTTAATGAAATTAACCGAACGTACCGGACGGCTTGCTGGGCTTGCCCCGGCTGTCGTAAGCCAGTATCGGGCCCGGCTTGAAAAAAGAATCGAAGAATTCGAGAGCGGCCAATTTGACGAGTCGAGACTTTTAGCGGAGGTTGCTCTTTTTGCCGATAAAGCCGATATTAATGAAGAATTAGCCAGGCTAAAAAGCCACATAAAACAATTTGCAGAAACTCTGCTGCTCGAGGAACCGATTGGCCGGAAATTAGACTTTCTCGTTCAGGAAATGAACCGGGAGGTAAACACGATTGGCTCGAAAGCAAATGACGCCGCAATTGCAAAAGAAGTGGTCGAGATGAAAAGCCTGCTTGAAAAGATGAAGGAGCAGATTCAAAATATAGAATAGCAGCTTGTTTAGAAAATGATGGTATCGGCCAAAATAATTTACTGATGATTGGAGGACTAGAATGTCCATCAAACTGATCAATATTGGATTTGGAAACATTGTTTCTGCTAACCGGATTATTTCAATAGTCAGTCCGGAATCGGCACCTATAAAAAGGATTATTCAGGATGCACGTGACCGTGGATCTTTAATAGACGCTACATATGGAAGGCGTACCCGAGCTGTGATCGTAATGGATAGCGACCATGTGATCTTGTCTGCTGTCCAGCCTGAAACTGTTGCACACCGCTTAAATGACCGGGACGAAATTCTTGATGAAGGGTAGGATGCTCTAAATGCACGAAAAAGGATTGTTAATTGTTCTTTCCGGCCCGTCCGGTGTTGGGAAAGGAACAGTCAGGAAAGAAATTTTTTCACAGCCAAACACTGCGTTTCAATATTCAATCTCGATGACGACGAGAGCGCCGCGCGAGGGCGAAGTTGACGGAATCGATTACTTTTTTCGAAAGCGGGAAGAGTTTGAAGAGATGATTGAACAAGGCAAGCTCCTTGAGTATGCCGAGTTTGTCGGAAATTATTACGGTACACCGGTTGACTATGTGAAAGAGACACTGGAACGGGGCAAGGACGTGTTTCTGGAAATTGAAGTACAGGGAGCCCGCCAGGTCAGAGAGAAATTTCCGGACGGACTGTTCATCTTTTTAATGCCGCCAAGCTTAACAGAGCTGAAAAACCGAATTGTTACAAGAGGAACCGAAACAGACGACGTGATTCAAAACCGTTTGCAGGCAGCAAAAGAAGAGATTGAAATGATGAACTTGTACGATTATGTCGTAGAAAATGACCAGGTCGAGCGCGCCTGCGAAAAAATTAACGCGATTGTGATTGCGGAGCACTGCCGCAGGGAGCGCGTCGAAAGCCGATATAAAAAAATGCTGGAGGTTGAATAATATGTTATACCCATCTATCGATTCATTAATGACAAAGATTGATTCAAAATATTCATTGGTTTCAGTTGCCGCAAAAAGGGCCCGCAATCTGCAGCAAAATGGCAAACCGCGACTGGACAAATATGTTTCCCATAAAAATGTCGGTAAAGCACTTGAAGAAATTCATAAAGAAAAGCTGCATTTTTCCGCTAACAAATCCGTGAAGGAAGATCGGAAGCAATAATGTTTAAAAAATAACAACCACTCGATGGTTGTTATTTTTTTTAACAGCAGCCCCCATTTATCATTTGATCATAAAAAGATGAAATAATGGCGTGTTTCTTGCATAATGGAAATAGATGATTGTAGAGAGTCTGGCCGAATGGGCTTATATAAATAAAAAGGGTGGGGATCCTTTCATGCTGAATGGAAAGAAAATTTTACTGTGCGTAACCGGGGGAATCGCTGTCTATAAGGCGGTTGCTTTAACGAGTAAGCTATCCCAGGCCGGCGCGGATGTTAAAGTAATATTAAGCGAGTCTGCGGCAAAATTTGTCACTGCGCTAACATTTCAGGCAATGTCACGCAATGATGTATTTACCGATACATTTGATGAAAAAAATCCGCAGGTGATTGCCCATATCGATCTTGCCGACTGGGCGGATCTTGTGCTCGTCGCCCCGGCGACTGCAAATGTAATTGGCAAACTGGCGGGCGGGATTGCTGATAATATGGTGACAACCACGCTGCTGGCGGCAACTTCACCTGTGATGATTGCCCCGGCGATGAATGTCCATATGTACGACCACCCGGCCGTCAAAGCCAATCTTAACAAACTGGCAGACTACGGTTATCTGTTCATCGAACCGGGTGAAGGATTCCTTGCCTGCGGTTATGTAGGAAAAGGCCGCCTCGAGGAACCTGAAAAAATCGTCGAGATTATCGATCAATTTTTCCAACCACAGAAACCTTCCGCGTTGACAGGAAAAACGGTTTTAATTACAGCCGGGCCAACGAGGGAAAAAATTGATCCGGTCAGGTATATAACGAACCATTCCTCCGGCAAAATGGGCTATGCGCTTGCCGAGGAAGCCGTGCAGGCCGGGGCGAACGTCATTCTTGTTAGCGGCCCCGTCGATATTCCCGTTCCACATGGGGTCGAGGCCGTCAAAGTCGAAAGTGCGCAGGAAATGCATGACGCAGTTATGGAAAGTTTCCCAGTTGCAGATGTTGTTATTAAAGCGGCTGCCGTTGCAGACTACCGCCCTAAAACATACATGGATAATAAAATGAAAAAGCAAGCTGGCGATGAAATCCTTGAATTGGAACGGACAAAGGATATTCTGTTTGAACTTGGCCGGCAGAAGGGCAGGAAAATCCTTGTCGGATTCGCCGCAGAGACCGATCATATTGAGGAATATGCGCGAACTAAACTGATTAAAAAGAATGCCGATATGATTGTCGCGAACAATGTGACAAGTGAAGGTGCCGGATTTAATACGGATACAAATATTGTAACGATTTTTAAGCGCGATGGCAGCACGCAAAACTTGCCGATCCTGGCAAAAAAAGAGGTAGCCCGGCACATTTTAGAAGAAGTATCGAACATGCTTGAGGGTGACAGCCGATGAAGGTGGCCAGTGTCATTGTTGATGTGCCTGCCAAACAAACAGATAAAACATTCGATTACCTGATTCCGAACCGGTGGGAAAATGCGATTTTGCCTGGAATGAGAGTGGTGGTCCCATTCGGGCCAAGGAAAATCCAAGGGTTCGTTACAGAGGTGAAAGCCGAATCTTCTTTTGCCAAATTAAAAGAGATTATCGAACCAATGGATTTAGTGCCTGTGTTAACAAATGAATTGCTATCGCTTGGTAATTGGCTTACCGAACATACACTTTGTTTCCGCATTTCTGCTTTTCAGGCAATGCTTCCTGCAGCCTTAAAGGCGAAATACGAAAAATGGGTTAAACTAGCAGGAAATCACCGGCCGGAAGAGCTTCCAGCGGAATTGCAAAGCGTTTTTCAAAAAAATCCGGAAATCGTATGGAATGAGGCAGTTGAACGGGGCCTTGTCACAGCCCTCCAGCGGGAGGCCGCGAAGGGAACGGTTGAAGTTGCCTATCGAGTTAAGGACAGGCTTAATGCAAAACGATTAAAGCATGTTTATCCAATCTTGAGCAAGGAACAGTTGGCAAATGAGCTCGAATCAATACCTGCACGTGCTGCCAAGCAGCGGGACGTGCTCAACTACTTTATTGAAAATCCTGAAAGCATTGAACAGCGCGAACTGTTAGCCAAAACAGCTACAACATCGGGAACAGTCAAAGTGCTAATTGAAAAAGGGCTTCTTGGTGAAATTGACAAAGAAGTATATCGCGATCCTTTTGAGGAGCGTGTTTTCGCACAAACCAGGCCGCTAGCGCTGACAGATGACCAGGCAAACGCCATAGATCCGATCCTTTCATCGATCAAAGAGGACAAGCATAATGTGTTTCTCTTATATGGTGTGACGGGAAGCGGAAAAACGGAAATTTACTTGCAGTCGATTCAGGAGGTAGTGGGCAAAGGGAAAGAAGCGATCGTCCTCGTTCCCGAAATATCATTAACACCGCAGATGGTTAACCGCTTTAAGGGTCGGTTTGGCAATGAAGTCGCGGTGCTCCACAGCGGCTTATCGGCAGGTGAAAAATATGACGAATGGCGCCGGATCCAGAGAAAGGAAGTTAAGGTAGCAATCGGGGCGAGATCAGCCGTTTTTGCCCCATTTGAAAATCTCGGAATTATTATTATTGATGAAGAGCATGAAACAAGCTATAAGCAGGAAGAAAACCCGCGTTATCATGCAAGAGACGTTGCCATCCAACGCGGGCTGCTTCACAACTGCCCGATTGTACTCGGAAGTGCGACGCCTTCACTTGAAACATTTGCACGTGCACAAAAAGGAGTTTACCAGCTTCTTACCTTGCCAAAACGCATGAACAACCAGGACCTTCCTAAGGTAGACATCATCGATATGAGGGAGGAGCTCCGCGACGGAAATCGTTCGATGTTTTCGAAACTGCTGTTTGAAAAGCTGCAGGAGCGCCTCGAAAAAAAAGAGCAGACGGTGCTGTTTTTGAATAAACGTGGACATTCTTCGTTTGTAATGTGCAGAGATTGCGGTTATGTCCTCAATTGCCCGCACTGTGATATTTCACTTACGTATCATCGATATAACCAATCGATGAAATGCCATTATTGCGGCCATGAAGACAGGATGCCATCTATCTGCCCCGAATGCAGCAGTGATCATATCCGTTTTTTCGGCACAGGGACACAAAAGGTTGAGGATGAGCTTGGAAAAATCCTGCCTGAGGCGAGAGTTATTCGCATGGATGTGGATACGACAAGCCGCAAAGGAGCCCATGAGCGGCTGTTAAACGATTTTTCAGAGAGAAAAGCCGATATTCTGCTCGGCACGCAAATGATTGCAAAAGGGCTTGATTTTCCGAACATTACACTCGTTGGCGTTCTTTCTGCTGATACAATGCTTCATTTACCTGATTTCCGCTCTTCAGAAAAAACGTTTCAGTTATTGACTCAGGTAAGCGGCCGGGCAGGACGGCACAAGCTAAAAGGTGAAGTCGTCATCCAGACGTACACACCGGAGCATTACAGTGTCGAGCTTTCCGGGGAGCAGGATTTTGACCAATTCTATAAGCGGGAAATGCTCGTCCGCAAAATGCACAAATACCCGCCCTTTTACTTTCTGTCGCTGATCACGGTCAGCCACGAGGAATTAATGAAAGTCATATCCGTAACAGAGAAAATAACAAACTATGTGCGGTCACGCTTATCTGAGGAGGCGATTGTCCTTGGACCTGTCGCATCAACGATCCCTCGTATCAATGATAGATATCGTTACCAATGTTTGATAAAATACAAGCGGGAACCAGATCTGGCACCGGCGTTAAAAACAGTCCTGGACTGCTACCAGCAGGAGTCCGCTGCGAGCGGGCTGCAAATTTCGGTTGATGTCAACCCGTACATTTTAATGTAACTCGGGTGTTATATATAATATTCAACAATCGCAAAGAATAAGAGTGCAGGCGCCTTACGAAAACAAGCACACACCGCTTGTCCGATCGATTTATCATTTCTAAAAAAGACGACAAAGAAGCGCCGTGAAGTTTTCTTTGACCTTAACAACGCGGTGCCTGTTTTTCAGAACAAATATTGGAGGAACAGCATTGGGAGTACGCAAAATTGTAACATATCCAGCAGAGATTTTAGAGCAGCCTTGTGAACCGGTAACGGTTTTTGATAAAAAACTGGCCAGGTTTCTTGATGATATGTATGAGACGATGATTGAATTTGACGGTGTTGGACTGGCCGCGCCACAAGTAGGCTTAAACAAGCAAATTGCAATTGTCGACCTTGATGATGAAGAGGGAACGATCGAACTGATTAATCCGGAAATTGTCAAAGTGGCAGGAGAGCAGATCGGTCCGGAAGGATGCCTGAGTTTCCCTGGTCTGTTTGGCGAAGTAGCCAGGCCTTTTTTTGTAAAAGTAAAAGCATTTGATCGGAAGGGCAAACAGTACACGATCGAGGCTGATGATTTTCTGGCCCGGGCCCTTCTCCATGAAATTGACCATTTGCACGGAATTTTATTTACATCCAAAATAACAAAAGTTTTGAGCGAGGATGAGTTGGAAGGGGTTGGGGATGAGTGACAAAAATCGTATTTATGGGAACTCCCGATTTTTCGGTTCCGGTTTTAAGACAAATTATCGCGGACGGCTATGAAGTGATTGCCGTTGTTACCCAGCCGGACAGGCCAGTCGGCAGAAAAAGAGTGATGACTCCCCCGCCTGTCAAAGTGGAGGCTGTCAAACAAGGGATCCCGGTCTATCAGCCCGAGAAAATCCGCCAGCCTGAAGAGCTTGAGAAGATTTTGGCACTAAAGCCTGATCTGATCGTGACAGCTGCGTTCGGACAAATCCTGCCGAAGAGACTGCTTGAAGCTCCCCGTTATGGATGCATCAATGTTCATGCATCATTGCTGCCCGAACTTCGCGGCGGGGCGCCGATTCATTATGCGATCATTCAGGGGAAACAAAAAACCGGTATTACGATCATGTACATGGTTGAAAAACTCGATGCCGGTGATATTTTAACGCAGGCAGAAGTGCCGATAACAGAGGATGATACAGTTGGAACGCTTCATGATAAATTAAGTGCAGCAGGTGCGAAGCTGCTATCAGAAACGCTGCCGAAACTGCTTGATGGAACACTGCAATCTATTGCTCAAAACGAAGAAGAAGCGACATTTGCCTACAATATTAAAAGGGAACAAGAAAGAATTGATTGGTCGAAAACAGGTGAACAAATATATGACCATATTCGCGGTTTAAATCCATGGCCTGTAGCCTACACTACTATGAACGGAGCCGTTTTGAAGGTATGGAAGGCCGAAAAAATCAACTCAAGCGCTGACGCGGCTCCGGGCACGATCATCGCCATAGATGCGGATGGTTTTATTGTAGCTACAGGCAACCAGACAGCGATCAAGATTTCTGAACTTCAGCCGGCGGGAAAAAAACGGATGACTGCGGAACAATTTATGCGCGGATCCGGTTTGGGCTTAACGGTGGGAATGACATTAGGGGAGTAAAATGAAAACGACTAAAAATGTAAGAGAAACAGCCGTTGAACTTTTAGAAGCAATTGATAAGAATCAATCTTACAGCAATTTGCTCCTCAATAAAGTGATTGAGAAAAACGAGCTTAATCAGAAAGATGTCGGGCTCTTGACCGAACTGACGTATGGAACACTGCAGCGCAGGATGACTCTTGATTATTTTCTCGAGCCGTTTATCAAAGATAACCGCAAGCTTGAGCGCTGGGTGCTATATTTGTTGAGAATCACCTTATATCAGATGGTTTTTTTGGATAAAATTCCTGATCGGGCAGCGATCTTTGAGGCGGTAGAAATTGCGAAAAAAAGAGGTCACAAAGGGATCTCGGGCATGGTAAACGGAGTATTGCGAAACGTTCAGCGGCAAGGGCTGCCCAGTCTTGATAAAATAACCGACCCCATTGAACGGCTTTCGATTGAAACAAGCCACCCAGCCTGGCTCGTTCATAGATGGGTTAACCAATTAGGATTTGAAAAAGCAAAAAAAATGTGCGAAATTAATTTGACTGCGCCCCTACAGACAGCTAGAGTTAACTTAACGAAAACGACTCGGGAAGAGTGTCTCGATATTTTGCGTGCGCAAGGCTTTAATGTTGAGCCGAGCCCAATTATTCCGGAAGCTGTCAAATGCTTAAAAGGAAATTTAGCAGCGTCGACTGCTTTTAAGGACGGGCTGTTGACGATCCAGGATGAAAGCTCGATGCTTGCTGCATATGCACTAAATGTCCAAAAAGATGAAATGATTCTCGATGCTTGCGCAGCACCTGGAGGAAAATCGACCCATATTGCCGAGAAACTTACTGGCAGCGGAAAAGTGATTTCACTTGATCTCCATGAGCATAAGGTAAAGCTAATCAACGCCTCAGCGCGACGGCTCGGCCTAGATAATATCGAAACAGCCACAATGGACAGCCGTCACGTCCAGGATCGCTTTCACGCAGAATCGTTTGACCGGATCTTGCTTGACGCCCCATGCTCTGGATTTGGAGTTATGAGAAGAAAGCCTGATATGAAATATACGAAGCAACCGGAAGATATCCAGCGCTTAAAGGAAATCCAGCTCGAACTGTTGGCGGCAGTTGCTCCATTAATTAAAAACGATGGCTTAATTGTCTACAGTACATGTACAGTAGATCAAGAGGAGAACGAACTGGCAGTCAATGAATTTTTACTGAAGAATCCTGATTTTGAAGGGGATGATTCATTAAGAGACCGGATGCCGGAAGCAATAAAACCATTGGTCGACGGGCATATGCTGCAAATTCTGCCCCAGGATATTGGATCAGATGGATTCTACATTGCTTGCTTAAGAAAGAAGGTGCACTAACTTGGAACAGTTAAAAACAACAAAAGAACCATCACAAGAACTAAAAAAGCCAAGCATATATTCTCTCGAGCTGCACGAGTTGGAGGAATGGCTTAAGAGTAATAATGAAAAAACATTTCGAGCCGCGCAGATTTTTGAATGGCTATACCACAAAAGAGTTGCAGAATTTGAAGACATGACGAATCTCTCAAAAGGATTGCGAACGAAGCTGATTGAAAATTTTACGATAACAACGCTTAAGACAATCATTCAGCAAACCTCTAAGGATGGAACGATCAAATTCCTGTTTGAAATGCTTGATGGTACCTCTATTGAGACAGTATTAATGCGGCATGACTACGGAAATTCAGTATGTGTCACGACACAGGTAGGCTGCCGGATCGGCTGTACTTTTTGTGCATCAACACTTGGGGGCTTAAAAAGAAATTTAGAAGCAGGAGAAATTGTCGCCCAGGTCGTAAAAGTACAACAGGCACTTGATGAAACAAATGAGCGGATTAGCTCAGTCGTCATCATGGGAATTGGTGAACCATTCGATAATTACGACAGTATGCTCTCGTTTCTAAAAATCATTAACCATGATCAAGCTCTTAATATCGGAGCACGCCATATCACAGTGTCGACGAGCGGGATTATTCCGAAGATTTATCAATTTGCCGATGAAAATATGCAAATAAACTTCGCGATCTCTCTCCACGCCCCAAATAACGAGATCAGAAGCCGCTTAATGCCAATTAACCGCGCCTATAAGCTTCCGGATCTCATGAAAGCCGTCGACTATTATATTGAAAAAACAGGTCGGCGCATCAGCTTTGAGTATGGATTGTTTGGCGGTGTGAATGATCAGGTTGAGCATGCTGAGGAACTAGCTGAACTGATTAAAGGCGTTAAATGCCATGTCAATTTAATTCCGGTCAATTATGTTCCGGAGCGGGATTATGTGAGAACGCCACGCGATCAAATTTTTTTGTTTGAAAAAACATTAAAGAAGCACGGGGTTAATGTGACGATCCGCCGCGAGCACGGTCATGATATCGATGCAGCATGCGGACAACTTCGTGCAAAGGAGCGCAAGGAAGAGACGAGGTGACGGTATGAAGGCTGTGTTTATGACAGACCGGGGAAAAATCCGCCAGCACAACGAAGATAATGGCGGAGTGTTTGAAAATCGGAGCGGACAGCGCCTTGCCATTGTCGCAGATGGCATGGGCGGCCACCGTGCCGGTGATGTTGCGAGCAAAATGGCACTGGCAAGCATGAAAGCTTATTGGGAAGAAACAAAAGAAATCGAAACGGCAGAAGAGGCCGAACAATGGTTCAGGCAGCATGTTTCAAAGGTAAACTCACAGCTGTTTGATCATGCTGTCCAAAACATTGAGTGCGAAGGCATGGGCACAACGATTGTGGCGGCAATCAGTACAGACCGGTTTTCAACAATCGCAAACATCGGTGACAGCCGCTGCTATATTTTAAATGAGAGCGGCTTTAGCCAAATTACCGAGGACCACTCGCTCGTCAATGAGCTGGTCAGGTCCGGACAAATTACAAAAGAAGATGCTGAACACCATCCACGGAAAAATGTCCTGCTCAGGGCACTCGGTACCGAAAAAACGGTTGACATGGACATTAAGACGATCATCTTTGAAGAAGGTGACCGTTTGCTTTTGTGCTCTGACGGTTTATCAAATAAATTAAGCTGCGCCGAGCTTGAGGAAATCCTCGGTCGTGACGAAAGTCTTGAAGAAAAAGCAGCCGCATTCATCAAACTTGCGAATGATAACGGTGGTGAGGACAATATCACCCTTGTTATTGTCGAATTTTTAGACAGCATCGAGAGTGGTGAATAGAATGATAATCGGAAAAAGAATAAGCGGCCGCTATAAGATTCTCGACATGATTGGCGGGGGCGGAATGGCAAATGTTTACCTGGCCCACGACATGATTCTTGATCGGGATGTAGCCGTAAAAATGCTTCGGCTTGATTTCGCAAATGATGAGGAATTTATTCGCCGGTTCCACCGTGAGGCACAATCTGCGACAAGCCTTGTACATCCAAACATCGTCAGCATCTACGATGTGGGAGAAGAAGATGATCTTTATTATATTGTAATGGAATACGTGAATGGACAAACATTAAAACAATACATACAGCAAAACTCGCCGATCCCGATTGATGAAGCGCTTGAAATTTTACAGCAGCTGACGAGCGCGATATCGCACGCGCACCAGAACCATATCGTCCACAGGGACATCAAGCCGCATAATATTTTAATTGACCGGAACGGCAATGTGAAAATCACCGATTTTGGGATTGCGATGGCGCTAAGTGCGACGAGTATTACGCAAACCAATTCAGTGCTTGGATCTGTCCATTATTTGTCGCCCGAGCAGGCGAGAGGCGGTATGGCCAACAAAAAATCTGATATTTATTCTCTAGGCATTGTCATGTTTGAGCTTCTGACCGGGAGGCTCCCGTTTTCAGGTGAATCGGCTGTTTCGATAGCCTTAAAGCACTTGCAATCCGAAACGCCATCTTTAAAAAGGTGGAATCCGGGGATTCCGCAAAGTGTTGAAAATATTGTTTTAAAAGCAACCGCAAAAGACCCGTTTCACCGTTATAACAGTGTGGAAGACATGGAAGAGGACTTGCGGACCGCCCTTCTCCCGGAACGGCTCAATGAACAAAAATTTATCGTTCCGCAGGACGATGAAACAACAAAGGCGATTCCAATCATCACAAATGATCAGCATAACCGTAATTTGGATGAAACGCTTGTGAGAGGAAATAGCGCCGCTCCAGATACCGAACAGAACGGTTTGGGAAAGAACAAGGATAACAAAAATAAGAAAAAGAAAAAATGGCCGATCATTCTAGTTTCTGTATTTGCCTTCCTTGTTATACTGGGTATTTTGGCGGTAACGGTTTTCCCGGATCTGCTTGCACCTAAAGAAATCAAAATTCCCGATGTTAGCGGAATGGATGTTGAAGAGGCAACTGATGAGCTTACCGCTGCCGGCCTTGTCATTGATGAAACGAAAGAAGTAACTGATGATGAGATTGAAGAGGGCCTTGTGGTCCGTACAAATCCCCGCCAGGGCAGGCAGGTCAAAGTAGGAAGCAACATTGATATGTTTGTGAGCATCGGGAAAGAGAAATTTGAGCTTTCCGACTACAGCGGCCGCCAATACGATGACGTTGTCCGGCTTCTTGAAGATAAAAATTTTAAGGATATCAGCAAAAAAGAAATTCATGATGACAGCGAGCCAGGGACGATTCTTGAACAGAATATCGATCCGAGAGAAGCCGTCACGCCTGAGGAAACCGAACTCGAATTTACAGTCAGCAAAGGGCCCGAGGCGATTACCCTTGCCAATTTAAGGGGTTATACGAGCGCGAACGTGAAAAACTATGCTGATTCAGCCGGTCTAATGCTTGATATGTCAGAGGAGCAATACGATGATACCGTTCCAAACGGCCAAGTGATTTCGCAATCCCCGCAGCCAGGGAGCAAACTCAACAAGGGCGATAAATTAACGGTTGTTCTCTCTTTAGGCAAACAAGAAATTCCAGCAAAACCAGTTAGAGAGACGGTTACGGTGCTGTATGAGCCTGAGGTTGCAGGCCAACCCCAGCAAGTGCTAATTTATATTGAAGATATGAACAATAGCATGACCGTCCCGTATGAAGACCTTACTATTACCGAGAATAGAGATATAGTCCTTGAATTCTTGATTAAACGCGGCGACACAGCAGGATATAAAATTATCCGCGATGGCAGGGTATATAAGGAAGATGTGATTGAGTATCCGGAAGATTAAAAAACAAGGAGTGCTGCTATGCCTGAAGGCAAAATTATAAAAGCGCTGAGCGGTTTTTATTATGTTTTGAGCGATGATCAAATCTTCCAATGCAGGGGCAGAGGTGTATTCCGCAAAAACAAGGTTACGCCTCTTGTCGGGGATAATGTTGTTTTTCAAATTGAAAACGAAACAGACGGTTATATTTTGGAAATCGGCGAGCGGAAAAATGAACTTGTCCGCCCACCGATTGCGAATGTTGACCAAGCGATTCTCGTCTTTTCAGCAGTCGAGCCTGATTTCAGCACCGCCCTGCTCGACCGTTTTCTTGTCCTTGTTGAGTTTAACCATATCAAGCCGCTTATATGTATTACAAAAATGGATTTAACGACTGAAGCGGATCGCGCTGAAATCAATCGCTATGCCGATCATTACCGAGATGCAGGCTATGATGTGTTGCTGACTTCAACGGAGACTGAGGATGGAATTCACGAACTATTACCTCATTTGCAGCGAATTATTTCTGTGTTTGCAGGCCAATCCGGCGTTGGCAAATCTTCTTTGCTTAATGCGCTTCGTCCCGATCTTCACTTGAAAACAAGTGATATTTCTGCGCATCTCGGCCGTGGAAAGCATACAACCCGCCATGTCGAGCTGATTGATGTTGCGGACGGACTTGTTGCAGATACTCCCGGCTTCAGCTCACTGGAATTTACCGATATTGATGCTGAAGATCTCAATTATTGCTTTCCTGAAATCAATATAAAGAGTGAAGAATGCAAATTCAGAGGCTGCCTTCATTCGAAAGAACCAAAATGCGCTGTTAAAGCAGCGGTTGAAAACGGGGAAATCCCCGCTTATCGCTATCAGCATTATCAGGATTTTCTGCAGGAAATCAAAGATAGAAAGCCGAGGTATTAATGATGGTCAAAATTGCACCCTCTATTTTGTCAGCTGATTTTTCAAAGCTTGGGGAAGAAATAAAGGATGTAGAACTTGGTGGAGCGGACTATATTCATGTCGATGTCATGGATGGCCATTTTGTGCCAAACATTACGATCGGGCCGTTGATTGTTGATGCGATTCGCCCGGTCACAAAGCTCCCGCTTGACGTTCATTTAATGATTGAAAATCCTGATCATTTTATTGAAGCATTTGCGACAGCGGGCGCCGATTATTTAACCGTTCATGTCGAGGCTTGCCGCCATCTTCACCGGACGATCCATTATATTAAATCCTTTGGTGTGAAGGCCGGGGTTGTCTTAAATCCGGCCACAGCTGTTGAATCAATTCAAGAGATTCTTGCCGATGTTGATATCGTGTTATTAATGTCGGTAAATCCTGGCTTTGGCGGGCAAAAATTTATTCCGGCTGTGTTGCCGAAAATCAAAAAACTGAAGGAAATGATCGAAACAATGGGTCTTGCAATTGAAATCGAAGTTGACGGCGGTATCAATGAAGAAACGGCGAAACAATGTATTGAGGCAGGCGCAACGGTCCTTGTCGCAGGTTCTGCTATTTATAACGCGCCGGACAGGGGAAAAGCAATCTCTATGTTAAGAAGGTAACAAAATCGGTAAAGAAGTCAGCTGAAAAAAGGCTGGCTTTTTTAGCTATTTTTTTAGAATAAAAGCATACGAAAACAGGTGATTGAATGATTATTAATATTTTAGCGGGTGGACCTGAAGAGCTTTTGCCGGATTTAACGGAATATATGAAAGAAAATGTCAAGTGGCTCGGCGTAGACAGGGGAGTATATACGCTCCTTTCAAAAGGGATTGAGCCGGAGATTGCTGTTGGTGACTTTGATTCTGTTAATGGAGAGGAAATGCTTTTTATCGAACAGCATGTCGATGAACTGCAGAAGTTTAAGCCCGAGAAAAACGAGACAGATATGGAACTGGCAGTAGAATGGGCAATAAGGCAAAATCCGCAAAAAATAAATATATTTGGAGCGACAGGCGGCCGGCTTGACCATTTATTTGCGAATATCCAGCTCCTGCTTAAGCCGATTCTGAACAAAAAGAATATCGATCTCGAATTGATCGATTGCCAGAACAACATTTACATAAAAAGTGAAGGGACATACGAAATAAAAAAAACGCCGGACAGAAAGTATGTATCATTCGTACCGATAACGCTGTCCGTCGAAGGCCTTACCCTTACAGGATTCAAATATCCGTTAACAAACTGTCATATTCCACTCGGCTCAACACTATGTATTAGTAATGAACTTATTGATGATCGTGGTACTTTTTCCTTTCATGAAGGCATAATAATGGTGATAAGAAGTTGTGATTAAAGCCTTGAGCAAATTAATTAAGAAAGTACAAAATCGTTCTTTTTGAATATGATGAAAGGAACGAATAAAACGAGAGATACACGCGTGAGATGGTGAGGAGGGACATGATGAGATTTTATACGATTAAACTGCCAAAGGTGTTGGGTGGTCTTGTCCGTGCGATGTTAGGGGCCTTTAAAAAAGGCTGATAGAATAATATATAGCTGGATGCATAACACATGCCTTCCCGGACAGACAACCTTTCTGAAAAAAGCCGCCTGAGCACCCGCGCAAATGGGTGCTCTTATTTTGCGTGGAATATCCAATTTTCTCATAACTATCGCAAACGCATCTCAATTTTTCATCTGGAAAAAGAAAAGACACCCTCATGGGGTGTCTTATTATACGCGTTCTACTTTACCGGATTTGAGCGCTCTCGCAGAAACCCAAACACGTTTAGGTTTTCCGTCTACAAGAATGCGAACTTTTTGAAGGTTGGCACCCCAAGTACGTTTGTTAGCGTTCATCGCATGGGAACGAGCATTCCCTGAACGAGTTGATTTACCAGTGATCACACATTTGCGTGGCATATATTTCCCTCCTAACTACCAAAACAGAAACTATTTTTTCTTCGCTTTACGATTAACATTAGTTCTTACATCAAAAGATACCTTAATAATTTATCATACAACCGCCTTTAATGCAATAGCTGCGATCAGAGCTTTCAAGAAAATTTGCTTGACATAGGACTGTGGCGCATGCTCAATAATAAGACTAGCGAAGAATAGCTTTCAAATTTGTAGCTGTTATAGTAAAATGTCTTTAGCCAAGGAGCAATTTCCAAAGGGGGAACGTTTCATGTCCATCGAACTTAAAACACAGTACGGGCAAATTGACATTTCAAATGAAGTCATTGCTACTATTTCCGGTGGAGCAGCTGTTGACTGCTACGGGATTGTCGGGATGGCGTCTAAAAGCCAAATTAAAGATGGCCTGACAGAAATTTTGCGAAAAGAAAATTTCACCCGCGGTGTAGTCGTCCGCCAGGAAAACGATGAAGTACATATTGACATGTATATTATAGTAAGTTATGGAACGAAAATTTCCGAGGTTGCTCACAACGTTCAATCAAAGGTTCAATATACGCTTGATAAAACTGTTGGGCTTGCCGTTGACTCGGTAAATATTTACGTTCAGGGCGTTCGTGTAACGAACCCTTAAGTTCGTAAGAGGGTTCTGTTTTACGTATACTTTGTTCGTCAAAACATTCACTTGTGAACAAGTTCGTACAACGGTTCACTTACGAACACTTAGTGAGGAGGAAAGATTTGTGGCAATTAAAGTTTTAGACGGAATACGCTTCGCGGAAATGGTGATCCAGGGAGCCAACCATTTGTCTGCTAATGCGAAAATGGTCGATGCGTTGAACGTTTTTCCAGTTCCGGATGGTGATACAGGGACGAACATGAACCTATCGATGACTTCTGGAGCAAAGGAAGTTAAAAATAACGTGCAGCAGCATATCGGTAAAGTGGGGATAGCTTTATCAAAGGGTCTGTTGATGGGAGCGCGGGGTAATTCAGGAGTTATTCTGTCACAGTTGTTCCGCGGATTTTCGAAGCATATTGAGCAAAAACCATCTGTTACGACAGCGGAATTTGCCTTTGCGTTGGAATCCGGCGTTGAAACGGCCTATAAAGCAGTGATGAAGCCTGTTGAAGGAACCATTTTAACCGTGGCGAAAGACTCGGCCAGGAAAGCGGTACAAGCCGCCAAAAAAGAAACTGACTTGGTTGCAGTCATGGAAGCAGTGCTGAAAGAAGCGAAGGCTTCCCTTAAGCGGACACCGGACCTTTTGCCTGTTTTGAAAGAAGTCGGCGTCGTCGATAGCGGCGGACAGGGGCTTGTTCTCGTATACGAAGGCTTTCTTGCCGAGCTTAAAGGTGAAAAACTTTCAGATTCCCCATCCCTTCCGAACATGGGTGACCTTGTTAGCGCTGAGCATCATAAAAACGTTCACAGCCATATTAATACTGAAGATATTAAATTTGGCTATTGTACGGAATTTATGGTTAAATTTGAAGCGGGGAAGCTTAAAAAATCACCATTTTCCGAGGATACTTTCCGCCAGGACTTGAGCCAGTACGGAGACTCACTGCTTGTGATTGCCGACGAGGAGCTTGTCAAAGTGCATATACACTCCGAACGGCCGGGAGATGTTTTGAGCTACGGGCAGAAATATGGCAGCTTAATAAACATGAAAGTAGAAAACATGCGGCAACAGCATTCCAATCTGCTCGAAACAAACCTGAAGCCGCTTGCTTCTGAACAGGCATCAACGCCAAAAGAAAAACGGGAGTACGGAATTGTTACCGTTTCAATGGGTAAGGGGATCGCCGAATTGTTCCGAAGCATTGGCGCCCATGCCGTTATTGAAGGCGGCCAAACAATGAACCCAAGCACAGAGGATATTGTAAAAGCAGTCAAGGAAGTAAACGCGAAAAAAGTTATTATCCTTCCAAATAATAAAAATATCATCATGGCTGCCGAGCAGGCTGCAGATGTATCTGATGAAGAAGTGATCGTGATCGCTTCAAAAACGGTACCTCAGGGAATGTCGGCACTGCTTGCTTTCAACCCGGGTGCGGACTTGTCTGAAAATCAGCAAGCAATGTCAGAGGCTCTCGGAGCTGTTAAAACCGGGCAAATTACTTATGCTGTCCGCGATACGTCCATCGACGGACTAACGATTGCGAAAGGCGATTTCATGGGAATTGCCGAAGGGAAAATCGTTGTCAAGGATCAGGATAAAATCAAGTCAGCAAAAGAACTGTTGACGAACCTAATCAATGAAGATACGGAGATCCTTACGATTTTAAAAGGGGAAGATGCATCAGAAGATGATGTCAAAACACTTGTCTCTTTTATTGAGGAAACATACGATGATATAGAAGTTGAAGTGCATAGCGGCGAACAGCCGCTGTACGCGTTTATCTTTGCCATCGAGTAAAGCTGCTATTTCTGTGGAGACGCGGACGTAGTGCGCGCTGACAGCGAATTGCATCATTTCATAGCAGAAATAGAAGGGTCCCCCCTTCTATTTCTTGTTGTATAACGAACTATGGAACTAAAAGTATCATATAGTTGCTCCGCTCCGAACAGGAGCCAAAAGGCAAAAAAAACTTTATTCGGGGGAGGAAAGCTGTCATGAAATATAGAAGTGTTTTTGATATTATTGGTCCAATTATGATTGGCCCGTCGAGCTCCCATACAGCCGGTGCTGCCAGAATTGGCAAAGTAGCCAGAAGCTTGTTTGGCCGCGAACCGAAATGGGCGAATATTTCTTTATATGGCTCCTTTGCTAAAACATATAAAGGTCATGGAACCGATGTGGCGATCGTCGGAGGTATACTTGACTTCGATACGTTTGATGAACGGATTATTGACTCGATTAAGATTGCCAAAAAAAGCGGTATAAAGGTAGAGTTTGTTGAAGAGGATGCGGTCACAGACCATCCGAATACAGCCAGAATTTCAATTGGGGACGAAGAAGGTGAACTGGAACTGGTCGGCATCTCAATTGGCGGAGGGAAGATTGAAATCATTGAATTGAATGGATTTGAACTGAAGCTTTCCGGCCATCATCCGGCAATTCTCGTCGTCCACAATGACAGGTTTGGGGCGATTGCGAACGTTTCGAATACGCTCGCAAAGTATAAACTGAATATTGGGCATATGGAAGTGTCACGGAAGGAAAAAGGCAAGCTTGCTTTAATGACGATTGAAGTCGACCAAAATATTGACGAGTCTATCGTTCAGGAGCTTGAAAAGCTGCCGGATATTATAAAGGTTACGAAAATAATAGAATAACACGAGATTTATATGATAACGCTTTCATATACGCAGGAAAGGGGGCTACACGTTGTTCAGGAATGTAGCGGAATTAATTGAATTGGCCGACAGCCAAAATAAAAAAATATCCGAGATTATGATTGAGCAGGAAATGGAAGTGACTGGCCGGACGAGGGATCAAGTCATCAATTTAATGGATAAAAATCTCACCGTGATGGAGGAGGCCGTTGAAAGAGGATTAAACGGTGTTCATTCCCATTCAGGTTTAACTGGCGGAGATGCTGTCCTTTTGCAGAAATATATCGAAAAAGGCAATTTTCTCTCGGGAGAAACGATTTTGGATGCCGTCAGCAAAGCGGTGGCCACCAATGAAGTGAATGCAGCGATGGGGACGATCTGTGCCACCCCGACAGCAGGATCTGCGGGAGTGGTTCCGGGAACCCTGTTCGCGGTTAAAAATAAGCTTAATCCAACGCGGGAGCAAATGGTGTCATTTCTGTTTACAGCAGGTGCTTTCGGGTTTGTTGTCGCCAACAATGCAAGTATTTCAGGAGCTGCAGGCGGCTGCCAGGCTGAAGTCGGTTCAGCGTCAGGCATGGCGGCGGCTGCAATTGTCGAAATGGCTGGAGGCACCCCCGAGCAATCGGCTCAAGCAATGGCGATCACCTTGAAAAACATGCTTGGTTTAGTATGTGATCCTGTCGCCGGTCTTGTTGAGGTACCGTGCGTGAAAAGAAATGCCATGGGGGCAGCCAATGCGATGGTGGCGGCGGATATGGCACTGGCCGGAATTACAAGTCGTATTCCTTGTGACGAAGTAATTGATGCCATGTACAAAATCGGCCAAACAATGCCCGTCGCTTTACGAGAAACTGCACAGGGAGGGTTGGCGGCAACTCCGACAGGCCGTGAGCTTGAAGCGAAGATCTTCGGAATTCCGCTCAAGTCAAAGTGAATGGATCGCTGAATCAACCTGTTACGATAATCAAAGGTATTGGCGCTGAAACCGCAGAAGCACTCGCAGAAATGAGTCTGTTCACTGTCGGGGACTTATTGGAGCATTTTCCGTACCGGTTTGAAGATTACCGGCTTAAGGATCTGGCAGAAGTGAAACACGATGAGAGAGTTACGGTTGAGGGGAAGGTCCACAGTGAGCCTTCCTTAATCTATTATGCAAGAAAAAAGTCACGCCTGACGGTTCGCCTGCTCGTTGGCCGCTATTTAATTCAAGTCGTGTTTTTTAACCAGCCCTATTTAAAAAACAAACTGGCAATAAACGAAACAATAACGGTAACCGGAAAATGGGACCAGCACAGGCAAACGATCACAGGCAACGAAATGCAGTCAGGCGAATATTCAAAAACGAAGGAATTTGAACCTGTTTATGCGGTGAGAGGAAAAATAACCGTCAAGGGGATTCGAAAGTATATTAACCTCGCGTTTACTCAATATAGCCATGAAATTGAAGAAACAATGCCTGCTTCAATCATAAAAAAATATAAACTCTTAAACCGCCGTGATGCCCTCAGATTGATGCATTTCCCTATGTCAGGCGAGGATGTAAAACAGGCAAGGCGGAGATTTGTTTATGAAGAATTTTTATTTTTTCAAATTAGAATACAGGCACTTCGCAAATTTGAACGTGAGAATTCGGCCGGTTTCAGCCAGAAATACAATTTAAAAAAGGTAAAGGCATTTATATTAGCGCTTCCTTTTCCGCTTACAGATGCTCAGAAGCGTGTCATCAATGAAATACTCGCCGATATGAAATCGTCTTATCGAATGAACCGGCTTTTGCAGGGGGATGTTGGCTCGGGGAAAACCGTTGTTGCGGCAATCGGGCTTTACGCGACTGTTACTGCTGGATTCCAGGGCGCTTTAATGGTGCCAACTGAAATACTGGCTGAACAGCATGCTGAATCACTAAATGCCCTGTTGAGCCCGTTTGGCGTTCGCTGTGAATTGCTGACAAGCTCGGTAAAAGGCAAACGGAGAAAAGCAATTCTTGAAGATTTGCAATCTGGTGAAGTGGACGTGCTGATCGGTACGCATGCCCTTATCCAGGAAGAAGTACAATTCTTGAAGCTCGGCTTCGTTATCACTGACGAGCAGCATCGCTTTGGAGTTGAGCAGAGACGAATTCTTCGTGAAAAAGGGCAAAGTCCCGATGTTTTATTTATGACAGCGACCCCGATTCCCAGGACACTTGCGATTACAGCCTTCGGAGAAATGGACGTTTCCGTCATCGATGAAATGCCGGCTGGCAGAAAAGAGATTGAAACGTATTGGGCGAAGCACGAGATGCTTGACAGGATTCTCGGTTTTATGGAAAAGGAGCTTGTTCAAGGAAGACAAGCTTATGTGATATGTCCGTTAATCGAGGAATCGGATAAGCTCGACGTCCAAAACGCCATTGATGTACACAGCACCCTTACCCACTATTTCCAGAATCGTTATAAAGTCGGCCTGATGCACGGCCGCTTAAGCTTTGATGAGAAAGAAGCAGTGATGAAAGCGTTCAGCACGAACGAAATTCAAGTGCTTGTCTCAACAACGGTCGTCGAAGTCGGGGTCAATGTGCCGAATGCGACTGTGATGGTCATCTATGACGCTGAACGGTTTGGGCTGTCCCAGCTTCACCAGCTGCGCGGCCGCGTCGGCAGGGGATCTGAACAGTCATACTGCATCCTGCTTGCAAATCCAAAAACTGAAATAGGCAAGGAAAGAATGCGGATCATGGCTGAAACAAACGATGGCTTTGTGCTAAGTGAAAAAGATCTCGAACTGCGTGGCCCGGGTGATTTTTTCGGCAAAAAACAAAGCGGACTTCCCGAGTTCAAAGTAGCCGATATGGTCCACGATTACCGGGCGCTTGAAACAGCGCGCAGCGATGCAGCTGTGATGATTCAAGCGGACGTGTTTTGGAATTCAGATGAATATCGCTTCCTGCGCGAATTTTTGGAAAGATCCGGCGCTCTTTCCGGTGAAAAGCTTGATTGATGCGACTCGCAGCGTTACATGGTATCGGCTTAAAGCAGATCAAGAATCGGTTATTAAGATTCTTGCAATCTGCTTTTTTTGATTATATACTACTATTAGTACCTAGTCTTAATATCTCGGACGGTGTAAAAAAATGAAAAGAAGCAAACGAGAACGGCAGCAGCTGCTGGTGGAAACGATCAAAGAAAATCCGTTTATTACTGATGAAGATCTCGCAGAGGATTTTTCTGTAAGTGTCCAAACGATCCGTCTCGACCGGTTGGAGTTGTCGATACCGGAATTAAGGGAGCGGATTAAAAGCGTTGCCGAAAAAACATTTGAGGATGAAGTAAGAGCATTGCCGATTGAAGAAGTAATTGGGGAAATCATTGATATAGAATTGGACAGCAGTGCGATTTCGATCTTTGATGTGAAAGCAGAACATGTTTTTGTGCGAAATCAAATTGCCAGAGGACATCATCTATTCGCCCAGGCCAACTCGCTGGCGGTCGCTGTCATCAATGATGAACTGGCGCTGACAGCGAAAGCAGCTATCCAGTTTACGAGGCCCGTAAAAGTGAAAGAACGCGTGATCGCGAAAGCGCGGGTCACGAATATTGATCCTGAAAATGCAAGAACGCTCGTTGAAGTGAACAGTTACGTTAATAGCGAGCTCGTCTTTCAAGGTGAGTTTGAAATGTACCGTTCAAAAAAATAACACAAGGAATGAGCACAATGAAAATAGCGATAGATGCAATGGGTGGCGACCATGCGCCAAAGGAAATCGTCCTCGGTGCAATGAAGGCCATTGAAGCTTACCAGGATATACATATAACGCTTGTCGGTGATGAAAAGCAAATCAATCATTATTTGACAAACAACGAACGAATTCAGATTATTCACACAGAAGAAGTTATTCTCGGAACAGATGAACCGGTTAAAGCTGTACGACGCAAAAAAAATGCGTCGATGGTTCTCGCTGCACAGCAGGTTGCTGACGGTGCTGCTGACGGCTGTATTTCAGCCGGAAACACCGGAGCACTGATGGCAGCCGGCTTGTTTGTCGTTGGCCGCATCGACGGCATTGAACGGCCGGCACTGTCCCCTACGCTTCCGACGATCGGCGGTGAAGGCTTTCTACTGCTCGATGTCGGTGCCAATGTTGATGCGAAGCCGGAACACTTGCTGCAATATGCAATCATTGGTTCAGTCTATTGGGAAAAGGTTAGAGGAGTTAAAAACCCGAGAATTGGCCTTCTTAATATTGGAACGGAAGAAAAGAAAGGAAATGAGCTGGCTAAAAAGGCTTTCGAGCTGATCAGCGCGGCAAATTTGAATTTTGTCGGGAACGTAGAAGCACGCGATTTGCTGGACGGTGCCGCCGATGTCGTAGTTACAGACGGCTTCACAGGAAATATGGTTTTAAAAACGATTGAAGGAACTGCCTCGTCTGTCTTTAAAATGCTGAAAACCGCATTGACAGGCAGCTTAAAAAGCAAATTGGCGGCCGCAGTCCTTAAGCCGGACCTTGTACAATTAAAGAATAAAATGGACTATTCCGAGTATGGCGGAGCAGGTTTGTTCGGCTTAAAGGCACCTGTTATAAAAGCGCATGGTTCTTCAGATGAGAACGCTGTTTTTCATGCGATCCGCCAGGCCCGCGAAATGATTGAAAAAGATGTTTCCGGAACAATTAAGAAAACGATCGGAGAATCAGTTTCATCTGGATCATCAAAAAATGATCACTAATATGAATATGAATTAGAAAGGAGATTGTAAAGTGGGAAAAATTGCTTTCTTGTTTCCCGGTCAGGGTTCTCAAACTGTAGGCATGGGTAAATCGCTAGCGGATGGGAGTGCAGCTGTCCAAAGTGTTTTTGATCAGGCAGATAAGGCCTTAAATTCTAAACTATCAAAGTTAATATTTGAAGGCCCCCAGGAAGAGCTGACGTTAACGTATAATGCGCAACCAGCCCTGTTAACAGCAAGTATCGCAGCGCTCGAGTATTTCAAGCAGTTCGGCATTGCCGCAGATTTTGTCGCCGGTCATAGCCTTGGTGAATACACGGCACTTGTGGCAGCAGGAGCGTTCCGTTTTGAAGAGGCGGTCTACGCTGTCCGAAAACGAGGCGAATTTATGGAAGCAGCCGTTCCAAATGGAGAAGGATCAATGGCAGCGATTCTCGGCCTTGAGAGGGAAGTATTGGCTGCTATAACAGATCGAATTACCGCTACTGGACATCCGGTTCAGCTTGCCAACTTAAATTGCCCGGGACAGATTGTCATTTCCGGTTCGAAGACAGGTGTTGAGCTGGCGTCGGAGGCAGCGCGGGAGGCTGGCGCAAAACGGGCGATTCAGCTCGAAGTGAGCGGTCCTTTCCATTCAGTTTTAATGAAACCTGCGGCCGAGCAGCTAAAAGCCGTGCTCGATGGAATGATTGTAAATAATCCTAATATACCGGTTATCGCCAATGTAACGGCTGAACCGATCGTATCAGCTGAGGAAATCAAGGATAAACTTGTCGAACAGCTATATGCACCGGTACTATGGGAAGATTCAATTAAAAAAATGGTTGAGCTCGGCGTTGATACCTTCATTGAAGTCGGTCCTGGCCGGGTGTTATCAGGCCTCGTAAAAAAGATCGATCGAAGTGCACAAATATTTTCTGTAGCTGACGAAGATTCGTGTAAAGCGGCAGCGGAAGCCTTAGAGGGGGAAAAGCGATGAAACTGGAAGGAAAAGCAGCGCTCGTCACCGGCGCATCAAGAGGAATTGGCCGGGAAATTGCTTTGGAATTAGCGAGGCAGGGAGCTTCGGTTGCTGTCAACTATTCCGGAAGTGAGGCAAGAGCAAACGAGGTTGTTGATGAAATTCGTGCTCTTGGCCGGGAAGCATTTGCTGTCCAGGCCGATGTTGCCAATTCCGATTCAGTGGCGGCTATGGTCAAGGAAACGTTTGAAAAGTTTGGGAAACTCGATATTCTCGTCAATAACGCCGGCATTACCAGAGACAATCTTTTAATGAGAATGAAGGAAGAAGAATGGGATGACGTTATTAATACGAATTTAAAAGGCGTGTTCCTTTGCACAAAAGCGGTGACGCGGCAGATGATGAAGCAGCGCAGCGGCCGGATTATTAACATCTCCTCGATTGTCGGTGTAAGCGGAAATGCCGGACAGGCCAACTATGTTGCGGCGAAAGCCGGGGTAATCGGCCTTACCAAAACGACGGCCAAGGAGCTCGCTTCACGAGGAATCCTCGTCAACGCCGTAGCACCCGGTTTTATCTCGACCGATATGACAGACAAGCTCTCAGAGGAGGTAAAAGCAGAAATGTTAAAACAAATTCCGCTTGCGCGTCTGGGAGAACCGGGTGATATCGCCCGTGTTGCCGCATTCCTCGCTTCCGATGACTGTGGGTACATGACAGGGCAAACACTTCATGTTGACGGTGGAATGGTCATGTAACGGCAAGTCCGCGTTCTATTAAAAATCAATGACAAGCCTTTATTAACTTTTCAAAATACACTATAATGTCCCCGAGGGGAGGTGAATAAGCATGGCAGATGTACTAGAACGTGTAACCAAGATCATCGTTGACCGTTTGGGAGTAGATGAAAACCAAATTACTCTCGAAGCTTCCTTCAAGGATGATTTAGGCGCTGATTCCCTTGATGTTGTTGAACTTGTGATGGAACTGGAAGACGAGTTTGATATGGAAATTTCTGACGATGATGCTGAAAAAATTGCAACAGTCGGCGACGCTGTTAATTACATAAAAAACAGTCAGTAACCGCTACGTCTAAATTGAAAGCTCCGTTTTTACGGAGCTTTCTTCAATAGGAACAAGCCAGTCCAGTACGGAAATTAAAATTTTCGGGAGCGAATTCCCTTTTCTGCGTTTTTTTTGTAAACTTGAAATGATGTAAATTACGAGCAAGGTGGAATTTTTATGCGCAATAACGGAAGAGACAAAGAAAAAAAAGCACTTCGCGCAAAGGAAAAACAATTTAAAGATTTTCAGAACAAAATTGGCATTCAATTTAAAGATGAAAAGCTGCTAAAACAGGCATTTACCCATTCATCATATGTGAATGAGCATCGCAGGCGGCCTTATGAAGACAATGAAAGGCTGGAGTTTTTAGGCGATGCGGTACTCGAGTTGACTGTATCCAAATACCTCTTTAAAAAATACCCGATGATGAGTGAAGGCGAATTAACAAAGCTTCGTGCAGCTGTAGTCTGTGAACCGTCACTCGTCTCGTTTGCCAATGAGCTTTCCTTTGGGGAACTTATCTTACTCGGCAAGGGTGAGGAGATGACGGGCGGAAGAGCTAGGCCGGCACTGCTTGCCGATGTTTTTGAAGCGTTTATAGGGGCATTGTATTTGGATCAGGACATTGAAACGGTTACCGGATTTTTGGAACAAGTCATTTTTCCGAAAATCAGTGCAGGTGCTTTTTCTCATGTGATGGATTATAAAAGCCAGTTACAGGAACTGGTCCAGCGGGATGGCGCTGGTACGGTAGAATATAAAATTATGCTGGAAAAAGGGCCTGCTCATAATCGGGAATTTGTTTCGAGAGTGTCCCTGAACGGCACAGAACTGGGTACTGGAAACGGCCGTTCCAAAAAGGAAGCCGAGCAGCACGCTGCGCAAATGGCTCTTGAAAAATTAAAAACCCATCTTCAGGACGCACATGAAATGGATAAAGACTAGCATGATGAGGGGGACATAAAGTGTATTTAAAGCGACTCGATGTTGTTGGTTTTAAATCGTTCGCTGAACGGATTGGCGTTGATTTTGTTCCGGGTGTAACCGCTGTTGTCGGCCCGAACGGCAGCGGCAAAAGCAATATTACGGATTCCATTCGCTGGGTGCTCGGTGAACAGTCAGCAAAGTCCCTTCGCGGCACAAAAATGGAGGATATTATCTTTGCCGGAAGCGATTCAAGAAAGGCGCTCAATTTTGCCGAAGTCACGTTAACACTCGATAATGAGGATCAAGCTTTACCGATTGATTATAATGAGGTAAGCGTGACAAGACGCGTGTTCCGTTCAGGAGAAAGTGAATTTCTGATTAATAAGCAGCAATGCCGGTTAAAGGATATCGTCGATCTTTTTATGGATTCCGGACTTGGACGTGAAGCGTTCTCAATCATCAGCCAGGGAAAAGTAGAGGAAATTTTGAACAGCAAGGCGGAGGAGCGAAGAACGATCTTTGAAGAAGCCGCCGGCGTTCTAAAATATAAATCAAGAAAGAAAAAAGCGGAGGCCAAGCTGTTTGAGACACGGGAAAACCTGAATCGTGTCAACGATATTTTGCATGAGCTTGAAGGCCAGGTGGAACCACTTAAAATACAGGCTTCAATTGCGAAAGATTATCTGGAGCAAAAAGAAGAGCTTGAAAAAATCGAAGTTGCTCTGACTGTGCATGAAATAGAGGATCTTCACCAGAAATGGGACCAGCTCTCGAAACAGCTCGAACAACATCAAAATGATGAAGGAAAATTATCTGCAGAGCTGCAATTGAAAGAAGCCAAAATCGAAGAATCGCGCGATCGGATTGCAGCGCTTGATGAATCAATCAATGATTTGCAAAATGTGCTTCTGCATGCAAGTGAAGAGCTTGAGAAATTGGAGGGCCGTAAAGAGGTTTTAAAGGAAAGAAAGAAAAATGCCTCGCAAAATAAAGAGCAGATTCAACAAAACCTTGCGGACTTGTCAAAAAAAATAGCCGTTCTCAAAGAGGAAAAAGCCGTCCATGAAAGCGAAGCTTTGAAACTTGAGAGCGAAGCGGCCCACCTTGAGGAACGGCTCAGTGAAAAACAGCAGCATATCAGCTTGTTCAGCGAAAATATTGAAGAAAAGATAGAATCGTTGAAAAGTGATTACATTGAGAGGCTCAATGAACAGGCAAGCGCGAAAAATGAAATCAGCTATATTGACCAGCAGCTTGAGCAACACCAGGCGAGAAACTCAAAGCTTGATGGGGAGAATGGAAAGTTTTTGGCGGACCGTCAGGCGATTGAAGAAAAAAAGGCCGGGATTAAAGCCAAGCTGCTTTCAACAAAATCCCAGCTTGAAAAACAAGTCCATACGTTTATGGAAGATCAGAGAAATCTGGAAACCTTAAAAGCAAATTATCAGAAACAAGAAAAAACGCTCTATCAAGCATACCAATTTTTACAGCAGGCGAAATCGCGAAAAGAAATGCTTGAGGAAATGGAAGATGACTATTCAGGCTTTTTCCAGGGAGTCAAAGAAGTATTAAAAGCCCGCAATTCAAAGCTGCAAGGTATCGAAGGGGCGGTTGCCGAGCTTATCCAGGTTCCGCAGGAATTCCAGGTAGCAGTTGAAACTGCTCTTGGCGGCGCGATGCAGCATATTGTTGTTGATAACGAACAGAACGCAAGAACCGCAATCCAGTATTTAAAGCAGAATGCATTTGGGCGGGCAACCTTTCTTCCGCTAAGTGTAATGAAAGGGAAATCATTGGCGCCGGCACAGCTGCAGGCCGTACGGCAGCACTCATCCTTTATCGGCACCGCCGAGAGCCTTGTCGGCTTTGATGGGAAATTCGCGGCCGCTGTTGCAAATTTGCTTGGCAATACGGTTGTTTCCAGAGATCTAACAGGGGCAAACGAAATGGCCAGACTGCTGCAATACCGCTGCAGGCTGGTGACGCTTGAAGGGGATATAGTCAATCCGGGAGGCTCGATGACCGGTGGCGCTGTGAAGCAAAAAACGTCTTCGCTGTTGAGCCGAAAAGGCGAACTCGAAAACCTTAAAGAAAAGCTGGCTGACATGGAGAGTAAAACAGCCGAGCTTGAAGATAAAGTAAAAAAAATCAAGGCAACTATACAGGAGAAGGAAGCCAGTCTCGAACAGTCGCGAAAAACCGGAGAAGAACTGCGGATGAAAGAACAGTCATTAAAGGGGAATCTCCGCGAAGTGGAACTGGAAGAAAAAAATGTTAACGAACGGTTGGCCCTTTACGATATGGATATGCTCCAGTTTGCCGATGAGCAAGCCAGGCTTACCGCCAGGAAAGATGAGCTTTATGCCTTGCTTGATTCTTCAGGGGAGCGGATTTCAGCTCTCGATACAGAAATTGCCCAGCTGACAGAGCAGAAAACGAGTGCGATGACCTCAAAGGAGACGCTTTCTGGAGAAATAAGTGAACTGAAGGTCGCGCTTGCTGCGAAGAAGGAGCAGCTGCACTCACGGCTTGAGCAGCTTGAACGAATGACGGGAGAACTGAATGAGCATGAACAGCGGCGAACGGCCCATCAGGAGGATTTACAATTGCTTTCCTCGGAGATGACCGATAATTATTCCGGAGAGCAGCAACTGGAAGATGCAGCCAAACGAAAGCTGAATGATAAAAATGAAACGATCAAACTGATTTCATCGAGAAGGGATGAACGGTTAAAAATGCATCACATTCTCGATGATGCAGAGCGGGAAGTGAAGGAGTTAAAACGCCAGCATAAAGGGCTCATCACCGTTCTTAAAGATGAGGAAGTAAAACTAACTCGCCTTGATGTCGAGCTTGAAAACAGGCTGAGGGTTCTTCGTGAAGAGTATTTGCTATCGTTCGAAGGAGCAAAAGAACAGTTCTCGCTTTCAATTCCTCCTGATGAAGCCCGGAAAAAAGTAAAGCTGATCAAGCTTGCCATCGAAGAACTCGGCACAGTGAATCTGGGTGCGATCGAGGAGTATGAACGGGTTTCGGATCGTTATGAGTTCCTGCTCGAACAAAAGAATGATCTTCAAGAAGCAAAGGATACACTGTTTCAGGTAATTGACGAGATGGACGATGAAATGAAGAAACGGTTTGAGCAGACTTTCTACGGAATCCGTTCTCATTTTGAGGGTGTGTTCCAGGCCTTATTCGGCGGTGGACGAGCCGATCTTCGCCTGACAGATCCAGACGATTTGCTGAACACAGGCGTTGACATCGTTGCTCAGCCTCCCGGGAAAAAACTGCAAAATCTCGGCCTTTTATCCGGCGGGGAACGGGCTTTGACTGCGATTGCCCTTCTGTTTTCGATTTTAAAGGTCCGTCCTGTTCCTTTCTGTATTTTAGATGAGGTTGAAGCAGCGCTTGATGAGGCCAACGTCTTCAGATTCAGCCAGTATTTAAAACGATACAGCTCGGGAACCCAATTTATCGTCATTACCCATAGAAAGGGTACGATGGAAGAGGCCGATGTCCTTTATGGCGTAACAATGCAGGAATCAGGAGTATCAAAGCTTGTTTCCGTACGCCTTGAGGAATCTAAAGAAATAATATAATCGTAAAGGAGTAGGATGATGAGCTTCTTTAAAAAACTAAAGGAATCGATCACGAAACAAACGGACAGCGTAACGGGAAAATTCAAGGACGGGCTCAGTAAAACACGTGATAATTTCAGCGGGAAAGTGAATGATCTTGTCGCCCGCTACCGTAAAGTCGATGAGGATTTTTTTGAAGAGCTGGAGGAAATATTGATCCAGGCCGATGTTGGTTTTGAAACGGTGATGGAGCTGGTAGATGAACTGAAAATGGAAGTGAAGCGCCGCAATATCCACGACCCCCGTGACGTTCAAGCCGTCATTTCTGAAAAGCTCGTTGAAATTTATGATGGCGGTGATGCTGGCTCCTCGCATGTAAACCTTCAGCAGGATCAACTGACTGTCATTTTATTTGTCGGTGTTAATGGTGTCGGGAAAACGACAACAATCGGCAAATTGGCCCATAAATTCAAAGGTGAAGGAAAAAATGTCGTCCTCGCCGCCGGGGATACATTCCGGGCCGGGGCAATCGAACAGCTGGAAGTGTGGGGAGAGCGGGTTGGAGCCGATGTTATTAAGCAAGCGCCCGGCTCCGACCCCGCCGCGGTCATGTATGATGCTATCCAGTCTGCCAGAGCACGCAAAGCCGATATTCTTCTTTGCGATACCGCCGGCCGCCTCCAGAATAAAGTGAATCTAATGAACGAGCTTGAAAAAGTAAAGCGTGTCATTGAAAGGGAAATTCCCGGAGCTCCCCACGAGGTTCTCCTTGTTCTCGATGCGACAACCGGGCAAAACGCGTTAGTCCAGGCGAAAACGTTTAAAGAAGCGACAAATGTTAGCGGGATTGTCCTGACAAAACTGGATGGAACAGCGAAAGGCGGAATTGTGCTGGCAATCCGAAATGAATTGCAGATCCCGGTTAAATTTGTCGGGCTTGGCGAGAAAATGGATGACCTTCAGGAATTCGATGCCGAGAAATACGTGTATGGACTTTTTGCCGATCTCGTTGATGAAGAAGAGTAAGCACAACCCGGATGGACCTGTTTCATCCGGTTTTTTTATCGAGACTGACAAATACTGACCGGGTGATCTGTAAAGATATTTTCTTGACATAGAAGGCATAACTGTGTAAAATATCTATGTAAAGGCTTTTCACTTAACAAGGGGGGATGAGTGATGCTGGACAAAACAACGCGTATGAACTATTTGTACGATTTTTACCAGTCGTTGTTAACCCCGAAGCAGAGCAGCTATATGTCCCTTTATTATCTCGAAGACTATTCCCTCGGAGAGATTGCCGAAGAGTATGATGTCAGCCGCCAGGCCGTGTACGACAACATCAAACGCACAGAAGCAATGCTTGAAGAATATGAGGAAAAGCTGTTATTATTTCAAAAATTTCAAGAGCGAAGCAAGCTCATTTCAAACATAAAAGAAATGATCACTTCGGGTGACCCGGAGGATCGCCTTTTACAAGCGGTTGCAGAGCTTGAGAAATTAGATTAGGAGGCGGCAAACAATGGCATTTGAAGGATTGGCCGACCGACTGCAGAGTACGATGCAAAAAATCCGCAGCAAAGGAAAAGTTTCCGAAGCGGATGTTAAGGAAATGATGCGTGACGTGCGCCTTGCCTTGCTGGAAGCGGACGTTAACTTTAAGGTAGTCAAAGAATTTATCAAAAAAGTCAGTGAGCGTGCGGTCGGCCAGGAAGTGCTGAAAAGCCTGACTCCCGGCCAGCAGGTTATCAAAATTGTCAAAGAAGAGCTGACTGCCTTAATGGGCGGCGAAGAAAGCAAAATCGCCGCATCCAACCGCCCGCCGACTGTGATTATGATGGTTGGCCTGCAAGGTGCCGGGAAAACGACGACTTCAGGCAAATTAGCAAATCTGCTTCGGAAAAAGTACAACAGAAAGCCTTTGCTCGTCGCGGCTGATGTGTATCGTCCGGCGGCCATTAAACAGCTGGAAACGCTCGGGAAGCAATTGAATATGCCGGTCTTTTCGCTTGGTGACGAGGTCAGTCCTGTCGAAATTGCCAGACAGGCGATTGCTGAAGCAAAAGAACAGCATCATGATTATGTTTTGATTGATACAGCAGGCCGTCTGCATGTCGATGAAACGCTAATGGACGAGCTGAAGCAAATCAAAGAGCTTTCAAATCCGGATGAAATTTTTCTTGTTGTCGATGCAATGACGGGGCAGGATGCTGTCAATGTCGCACAGAGCTTTAACGAGCAGCTCGGATTAACCGGAGTTGTTCTGACCAAGCTCGATGGCGATACCCGCGGTGGAGCAGCACTGTCGATCCGGTCCGTAACCGATACACCGATTAAATTCGTCGGTCTTGGTGAAAAGCTTGATGCGCTTGAGACGTTCCATCCAGAACGAATGGCATCAAGGATTCTCGGAATGGGAGACATGCTCACCTTAATCGAGAAGGCCCAGGCAAATGTCGATGAAGAAAAGGCGAAAGAACTTCAAGAAAAAATGCGCACCGCCTCTTTTACTCTCGATGACTTCCTTGAACAGCTTGGTCAGGTCCGCAATATGGGACCGCTTGATGAACTGTTGAAAATGATGCCTGGAGCAAACAAGATTAAAGGCTTAAACAATCTGCAAATTGATGAAAAGCAGATCACCCATGTTGAAGCGATTATTCAGTCGATGACAAAGGCTGAAAAAATCCATCCTGATGTGATCAACGCCGGACGGCGAAAGCGAATTGCAAAAGGAAGCGGGACATCGATTCAAGAAGTCAACCGTCTGCTCAAGCAATTCGAAGAAATGAAGAAAATGATGAAGCAAATGACAGGCATGCAGCAAAAAGGCAAGAAAAAAGGCGGTTTTAAGCTTCCGTTTAAGCCTTTTTAGTACTTTTTATGAGCCTGACAAGAAAAAACACTTTACAACCAATATACTATTTGTTATTATTCTATCTTGTGTAAAACTATTCGGAGGTGCTTATTTAAAATGGCAGTAAAAATTCGTTTAAAACGTATGGGAGCTAAAAAATCTCCTTTCTATCGTATTGTTGTAGCTGATTCTCGTTCTCCACGTGACGGCCGTTTCATCGAAACAGTCGGGACTTACAACCCGGTTTCAGAACCAGCTCAAGTTGAAATCAACGAAGAATTGGCGCTTAAGTGGATGCAAACAGGTGCAAAGCCATCTGACACTGTTCGCAACCTTTTCTCTAAGCAAGGCATCATGGAAAAATTCCATAATGCGAAACATAGCAAGTAATAGCGGATGCGATGAAAGAATTAATCGAAGCGATTGTTAAGCCCCTAGTTGATTTTCCGGAAGATGTTCAAGTGAATATTCATGAAGAAGGTCAACGCGTGACCTACCAGCTTTCTGTCAACAAGAGTGACATGGGTAAAGTAATTGGAAAGCAGGGGCGCGTTGCTAAGGCAATTCGAACCGTTGTATATGCAGCAGGATCAACACAACAGAAGAAAGTTTTCTTAGAAATCAGTGAATAAACCAGCCGGCTCGGGTGCGATTTTCTCCTCATAAATCTGATCAACTGTCAAGCGATGCGAAAACAAAGATCCGTTTACCTCGAGGAGGCATATCCATAGCCGAGCTGGCCATCAGAGAGAAGGAGGGGAAACCCTTCTTTTTTTATACTTGATTAAATTTCACAATGTAATAAGCTAAACGGAAAAACGAATGAAGTTGCCTAAATAAACAGGAGTATGCCGTTTAGTTTCAGGATCAAGATAGCCGTAGATGGACAAAAAGTGATCGGAGGTTCACTGCATGAAAATACTCCAAACTGTTGTGGTCAAGCAAGTTTTAACTGATAAAAGCAAAAATGTTCTTTTTGAGAAATACCAGGAAAATAAAAAGCAGCTCCAAAAGGAGTGTGACCAGTTGCGCTTTGAATTAAAAAAGGTGGAACGCTCCAAAAAATTTCAAACCGACAGTCTCAAAAAGCATTTCGAGAGGGAAGTTCAGCTTCGCCAGGAAAAAATAAAGCTCCTTGATTTCCAAATGGAGCAATTACATATGCTACCGTTAGGCAGTGAACTAAAAGAAAAGGAATTACAGGCAATTGTTGAGATTCATGAAGGAGACAGCTGGGATAATATCCTTCATGGCAAGACGGTTGTCGTTAAGGACGGAATTGTTGCAGAAATACGCGAAAGGTGATGGCGATGGAGAAGTGGTTTAACGTCGGAAAAATTGTGAACACACACGGGATTAAAGGCGAAGTTCGTGTAATCTCAAGAACAGATTTTCCGGAAAAGCGTTACAAACCGGGAAATCGGCTTTACTTGTTTTTGGAAGATAACAAAGAACCGCTTGAATTAACGGTGGGCAGCCACCGTACCCATAAAAACTTTGATTTATTAACCTTTGATGGTTATGAAAATATAAGTGAAGTAGAAAAAATGAAGGGTGGCCTTTTAAAAATTTCCGAAAGCCAGCTCGGCGCTCTTGACGAAGGAGAATTTTTCTTCCACGAAATAATCGGCTGTGAAGTATTTACCATGGCTGGTGAAAAAATCGGCATCATCAAGGAAATTTTAACTCCCGGAGCCAATGATGTTTGGGTTGTCAAAGGGGAAAGTGAAAAGGATATCCTCATTCCATATATTGATCAAATCGTCAAAAAAGTAGATATAAAGGAAAAAACGATTTTAATCGAGCCTATGGACGGATTGCTGCCATGATGAAAATCGACGTTTTATCCTTGTTTCCTGAAATGTTCAGCGGTGTTTTAGGACATTCGATCTTGAAAAAGGCCGAAGAAAAAAACGCAGTCTCCTACAAAGTTGTGAATTTCCGGGAATATGCTGACAACAAGCATAAGACCGTTGATGATTATCCGTACGGGGGCGGAGCGGGAATGGTTTTAAAGCCTCAGCCGATTTTCGATGCCATTACAGCGTTAACGGAACAGGCTGGGGCATCCAAGCCGAGAATCATTCTGCTTTGCCCCCAGGGGGAACGCTTTTCGCAGCGGAAAGCAGAGGAGCTTTCAAAGGAAGAACATCTCATTTTTATTTGCGGCCACTATGAAGGCTACGATGAAAGGATTCGCGAACATTTGGTCACCGATGAGATTTCGATTGGGGACTATGTGCTGACAGGCGGTGAACTTGGTGCGATGGTTATAATTGACAGTGTTGTCCGTCTCTTGCCCGATGTCCTCGGCAGCGAAGAATCTCATCTCCACGATTCATTCAGCACGGGTTTCCTGGAACATCCGCACTATACGAGACCAGCTGAATTTCGCGGCTTAAAGGTTCCAGATGTTCTGCTCTCCGGGGACCATAAGCGAATCGATGAGTGGAGAACGAAGGAATCACTGCGGAGAACTTATTTACGCCGATCAGACTTGTTGGACAAAATCGAGCTATCTGATGAGCAGAAAAAGATGCTTGCTGAAATTGTAAAAGAGCGGGAATAGCTATTGCGATAGCACTCGATTTGTGTTATGATATTTTTTGTGACTTGGGCATGAAAATATGTCCACGGTCTGGATAACGGTGTTCCGCTGCAGGCATAG
The DNA here is from genome assembly GCF_002860225.1 of Bacillus sp. V33-4. NCBI lineage: Bacteria > Bacillati > Bacillota > Bacilli > Caryophanales > Bacillaceae > Bacillus > Bacillus sp. V33-4. The sequence goes on along the minus strand of NZ_PGVC01000004.1, from coordinate 84,193 downwards.
AAAGTCGTGCAAGAGCATCTGTGGGAGGAGTTGAAAACGATGCAACAATTAATCGAAGAAATCACAAAAGCTCAGCTTCGTTCTGATCTGCCAGCGTTCCGTCCCGGTGATACTGTGCGCGTGCACGTAAAAGTTATCGAGGGAACTCGCGAACGTGTCCAGCTTTTCGAAGGTGTAGTGATTAAGCGTCGTGGTGGCGGAATCAGCGAAACATTTACAGTACGTAAAGTTTCTTACGGTGTAGGTGTCGAGCGTACATTCCCTGTTCACACACCAAAAATTGCGAAGCTTGAAGTTATTCGCCGCGGTAAAGTACGCCGTGCAAAACTTTACTACTTGCGCAACCTGCGTGGTAAAAAAGCTCGTATTAAAGAAATCCGATAATAGTATGATGAAAGGAGCTTGGTCGATCAAGCTCCTTTTTCATAGGCTTTTAGCTCCATATCAATGATAAATCATTATAAAAAAAGATTGATTCGTGTTTATTTGAGGAATCTTTTGTAAAATAAAGCTATGTAGTTATATTTTAAGGTGCAGGAATGGTGGAGAACTAATGACAAAGCAAAAAAACGAATTTTGGGAATGGACAAAGGCTCTGCTTATTGCAGTTGCACTTGCTGCCGTAATCCGGTATTTCTTGTTTGCTCCGATTGTAGTTGACGGTTTGTCGATGATGCCGACACTTCATGATCAGGACAGGATGATTGTCAACAAATTCAGCTATCAGTGGGGAGAGCCTGAACGGTTTGATATTATTGTTTTTCATGCTCCGGAAAATAAAGATTACATAAAAAGAGTGATAGGGCTGCCCGGTGATCGGGTAGAATATAGGGAGGATACTCTCTATATAAATGGTGAACCGTATGAAGAGCCTTATTTGGATACTTATAAGCAGCAGGTCATTGACGGCCCGTTGACGGATCCATTTACACTCGAAGAAAAAATCGGCCAGGAAACGGTTCCCGAAGGGCATTTATTTGTGATGGGCGACAATCGCCGATTTAGCAAAGACAGCCGCCATATCGGAACAGTGCCAATGGAAAAAGTACTCGGTAACACAGACATCGTCTATTGGCCGATAGAAGACGTGCGTATTGTGAAATAGACTGTAGGGGGGTGGCTGCTTTGACGATCCAATGGTTTCCAGGCCATATGGCCAAGGCTCGCAGGGAAGTCACAGAAAAGCTTAAGCTGATTGACATTGTGTATGAACTGGTGGATGCACGTATCCCGTATTCCTCCCGAAATCCAATGATTGATGAAATCATTCAGCATAAGCCAAGGCTTGTTCTTTTGAATAAAGCGGATATGGCTGATCCTTCTGTTACAAGGGAATGGATTCAATTTTTCGGAGACCAGGGAGTCACGGCGCTTGCGATTAACTCCCAGGCGGGGACAGGCATGAAAGAGATTGTGTCTGCTTCGAAAGAGGCGCTCAATGAAAAGTTTGAGCGGATGAGAGCGAAAGGCGTTAAAAAGCCAAGAGCAATTCGGGCAATGATTGTCGGGATTCCCAATGCCGGGAAATCGACGCTTATTAATCGGCTTGCCAAGAAAAATATCGCCAGAACCGGCAATACACCGGGCGTAACAAAAGCGCAGCAATGGATTAAGGTCGGTAAAGAGCTGGAGCTTCTCGATACTCCCGGGATTCTCTGGCCCAAATTTGAGGATCAGGAAGTAGGTCTGAAGCTCGCAGTAACCGGTGCGATTAAGGATACAATCCTCAATATGCACGATATCGCGATTTATGCTTTGCGCTTTTTAGAAAAATCCTATCCATACCGGTTAAAGGATCGGTTTCAGCTTGAAACAATCCCTGAGGATGTCGTCGAGCTGCTCCATGAAATCGGCAGGTTCAGAGGCTGTTTGACGGGTGGCGGCGAAGTGGACTATGACAAGGTTTGCGAGCTCGTAATCAGGGAAATCAGGACAGAACGACTCGGTCCGCTGACATTTGAAAGGCCTGAACAATTGCTTGAGAAAAAAGATGATAATCGACACGACAAAGGCCTCTGAAAAGGGGCCTTTGTTTAATGAAGATGTAAAAGATTCCATATAATGGCTTTGCGCTACAAAGCGGATTTCACTTACTATAAATAAAGTCTTGATAAATCCGATACATAAAGTAACACGATTGAAGGAGTCGTTTATGAAGAACCTTACAATAGCTGAGATCGAGAAGAAGCTATTTCACCTGAAGAGACCGCCAAGAACTTTCATCAATCATCTGAAAGAGGATGATCGGGCTGGTGTTCAAGTGTTATTAGCAAAATGGCTCCGGCTTGAAGAACAAAAAAAACTCGCCCAGAAAAAATTCGCCTTAATGAGTCAACATGAAAAAAGAATACATAGCGAAGGTTTTCAATTGATTGCCGGGATTGACGAGGTTGGCAGAGGTCCGCTTGCCGGCCCTGTGGTGGCAGCAGCCGTCATATTGCCGGACGATTTTTATTTGCCCGGTATCGATGATTCGAAAAAGCTGACGGAGCAAAAAAGAGAGGAATATGATGAATATATCCGCTCGTATGCAGTGAATATCGGGATAGGAAGAATTGAAGCGGAGGAAATAGATCGGATTAACATATACGAAGCGACGAAAAAGGCGATGCTGTCCGCAGTCGCTCAATTAAATCCGAAGCCGGATTATTTGTTGATTGATGCGGTAAAACTCGAAACTCCGTATCCATATGAGGCAATTATTAAAGGCGATGGCAGCAGTATGACAATCGCAGCAGCCTCGATTGTCGCGAAAGTGTATAGAGACAGGCTTATGAAAGAGGCGAGCATACAATATCCCCACTACCATTTTTCAAAAAATATGGGATACGGTACAAAGGAACATCTCGAAGCGATCCAAACATACGGAATTTCTCCATATCATCGAAAAAGCTTTGCACCCGTAAGGGACTGGAAATAAGAAGAAAGGGGTGGCGGCATGGAACCGGCAAATTTGATTCAGTCGTTGTTGAGGCAGGAAACACTATCCGCACATAAATCGACAAGCTTTAAGCCCGGACAAATCGTCCAGGGGAAGTTGATAAAACTTTTTCCGAACCAGACAGCCGAAGTCCTGATCGGTACACAAAAAGTGATTGCCCAGCTTGAAGCCCCGCTATCTGCCAATGATCGCTATTGGTTTCAGGTCCAGCCCGGTGAAGGGAAAGTACATTTAAAGGTTTTGCTGCCTGGATTAGATTCGGGGGGACGGTCTCCAGCAACGCTGGAAGGAATCTTAAACAGTTTGTCACTTCCGGCAACAAAAGAAAACATCGAGATCGTCCGCTTCTTTTTGAAGGAGCAGCTGCCAATCACAAAAGAAGTCCTAAACAGCGCAGCCCTATGGATAAAAGACTCGAAAAGTTTTGATGACGGGCTTGAAACGCTCAAACAAATGGTCGTGAAGGAGCTGCCTTTCGTAAAAGGAGTTTTTACCGCCCTAACCTCCATTCAAAAAAATGAATCGCTTCATTCAATCTTGCACAAGCTGGCAGACGAATTGGAAAATACACAGCCTACTCAAGTCAGCCAACAGTTGAAGTCCATCCTTACTCAACTCGTTTCGAACCTAAAAGAAAAAACGGCAGCAGCCGGACTCGAGTTGGTTGGCAAAGAGTGGCTTCATGCGAAAAGTGATAGTTCACCAGCCTTCAAAATTTTGCAGGCGGTTGGTATCTTTCCGGCCCCAGCAACCGAGCAGGAAGTAATCGAAACAGGGCTTGCTGATTTTTCAAAAAAGCCTATTCTGGCTGGGCAAAGTCGATTCCTGCAAAGAACGATAGCATTGCTTAGTGATCTTTATCGAAATCTGGAGGCTAATCATTCACAAGCGGTCCACGAAGTTGTTGCGCAGCTTGAAAAACTGGCTGCCGGCGAGAAGAAGCCGCTAGATACGAGTCCCCAGTCAGTCAGGCTGCAGAATCTTGTAAGCGAGCACCTTTCCCAGGGCCAGCAAACCATGAAAAATCATGCCGGTTTAATCAGGAATATTCTCGATACCTTTATCCAAACTGCTGAACAGCGAGACGCTGTTAAAGCAGCAGATATTTTAGCCGTTTTCTCCGAAGTGAACAAAATCCAAACAGGTCGCGAACAGCTTAGCGCGCTGCTCAGCACTGATATAAATGAGCAGCCATTACCTTTTTCAATACAAGAAAAGAACTTAATCGAGCAAATAACAACCACGATTGGACACAAATTGCCAAATTGGGAAGAGGGGGACAATATTGTCCGCCAGCTGAAGGATCTAATTCGGACAATTGGCTTTGGCCACGAATATGAGCTGACAGAATGGCTGAAAAATCCGAATCAGCTAAGCCGCGAAAAAATAGAATCTTTAAAGCCGCTGCTTTTACAATTTTTAAATGAACAGTCACCCACGGCTGCTAAGGAGGCTGCTGAACAAGTATTAAACCGGATCACCGGCTTGCAGGTGCTGGCACAGGAAGCCGGCCCCCTCCAGCAATTTGTCGTTCAGGTGCCGATTTCTTTTTGGGACAGAACGACGGACTTAACGATGCAATGGAGTGGAAGAAATAACGAAGACGGGACGATTGACCCGAATTTTTGCAGGGTGTTATTTTACTTGCAGTTAGAGCACTTGGACGAAACGATCGTTGATATGCAGGTCCAAAACAGGGTCTTAAATATTTCAATTATAAACAGCACATCCGGCCTAAGGGAGCTGGCGCAGCCGTTTATCCAGCCATTGAAGACAAAGCTTCAGGAGCTTGACTACCAGCTGTCTTCGATTCAATTCGAACAGCCGGCCAAAACAGACGGGTCGTTATTTTCAAAAAAAGTCGGTCCTGTTTATGATCCGCAGCAATATAAAGGGGTCGATGTGAGAATATGAAAAATAACGGGAAATATGTCAGAACGGCTGCGATTGCGCTTGGTTACGATCAAAGCAAGCACGACGCTCCAAAGGTATTGGCAAAAGGAAAAGGCAAGATTGCTGAAAATATTCTTGAAAAAGCAAAGGAAAATAATGTGCCGGTCCAGGAAGACCCAAGCCTTGTCGAGCTTTTAAGCGAACTTGATATAAATGAGCGAATCCCCGAACAGCTTTACGGTGCTGTCGCCGAAGTATTTGCCTTCATTTACCGGACAGACCGCGCAGCCGGAAAATAAAAAATCGAACCAAAAATGGTTCGATTTTTTTGTCGAACGCACTTAAACCTCAAGATTATATTAGAAAAATTTCTTTTTGCCAGAATAGTAGATTGCTTTCTGATAAAGGTTCGTATTTTCCGAATTTTAAAAAGACATATAATATTTTTGCCATAATGCTAGACAAGGTATGTGTCATTTAATAAAATGAAAGCGCAGTCTAATTTTTGTAAATTTGAAGCAGAGCGTCTTGACCAGCGCAGCTGCCAGATCAAAGGAGGATGGAAATGAATATACATGAGTACCAGGGTAAGGAAGTCCTCAGAAAATACGGGGTATCGGTTCCGAATGGAAAGGTTGCTTTTACAGTAGAAGAAGCCGTAAAAGCGGCAGAAGAACTTGGCACTGCTGTTTGTGTTGTTAAAGCGCAAATCCATGCCGGTGGACGCGGAAAAGCCGGCGGCGTTAAAGTAGCGAAGAACCTGGAGGAAGTCCGTACATACGCGAACGAAATTTTAGGGAAAACACTGGTGACACACCAAACAGGTCCCGAGGGCAAAGAAGTTAAGCGTTTGCTGATAGAAGAAGGCTGTGATATTAAGAAAGAGTACTATATTGGTCTAGTATTGGACCGTGCTACTTCGAGAGTCGTGTTAATGGCATCTGAAGAGGGCGGCACTGAAATCGAAGAAGTAGCGGAGAGAACTCCCGAGAAAATTTTCAAGGAGGAAATCGACCCTGTTGTCGGCTTAACCGCATTCCAGGCGCGTCGCATTGCCTTTAATATTAACATTCCTAACGAGCTTGTTGGCCAGGCCGTTAAATTTATGATGGGGCTCTACCAAGCTTTTGTCGAAAAGGATTGCTCCATTGCTGAAATAAACCCGCTTGTTGTAACAGGTGACGGAAAAGTTATGGCGCTCGATGCAAAATTAAACTTTGATGCAAATGCTTTATACCGTCAAAAAGATATTTTGGAATACCGCGATCTTGAAGAAGAAGATCCAAAAGAAATCGAAGCCTCCAAATACGATCTTAGCTATATTTCCCTTGATGGAAATATCGGCTGCATGGTTAACGGGGCAGGGCTGGCAATGGCAACGATGGATATTGTCAAGCATTATGGCGGAGACCCGGCCAACTTCCTTGATGTCGGGGGTGGCGCGACTGCCGAAAAGGTAACGGAAGCTTTCAAAATTATCCTTTCTGATCCAAACGTAAAAGGTATTTTCGTCAATATCTTCGGCGGAATCATGAAATGTGACATTATTGCGTCAGGTGTAGTTGAAGCTGCAAAGCAAGTAGGTTTAGAAGTTCCTCTGGTTGTTCGGTTGGAAGGAACAAATGTTGATTTAGGAAAGCAGATTCTGAATGAATCCGGCTTGAATATCATTGCAGCTGAATCGATGGCTGATGGCGCACAAAAAATCGTTTCATTAGTATAACGGGAAGAAAGGAGAATGAAAGTTGAGCGTATTTATAAATAAAGATACTAAAGTCATTGTGCAGGGAATCACTGGTTCAACAGCCCTTTTTCATACAAAACAAATGCTGGAATATGGGACAAATATCGTTGGCGGTGTTACTCCCGGGAAGGGAGGCAGCGAAGTCGAGGGTGTGCCGGTATACAATACGGTTGATCAGGCCGTTAAGGCAACAGGTGCAAATGCTTCCGTTATTTATGTACCAGCACCGTTTGCAGCTGATGCCATTTTAGAAGCGGTTGATGCAGAGCTTGATTTAGTTATTTGTATTACCGAGCATATTCCTGTCCTTGATATGGTTAAAGTAAAAAGGTATATGGAAGGCAGAAAAACTCGACTTGTCGGACCGAACTGTCCCGGAGTTATTACTCCAGATGAGTGTAAAATCGGGATCATGCCCGGCTATATTCATACAAAAGGGCATGTCGGCGTTGTTTCCCGTTCAGGAACGTTAACGTATGAAGCTGTTCACCAGCTGTCCCAGGCAGGTATTGGACAATCGACTGCTGTGGGGATTGGCGGAGACCCTGTCAATGGCACGAACTTTATTGATGTGTTAAAAGCTTTCAATGAAGACCCGGAAACATATGCAGTTATTATGATCGGTGAAATCGGCGGAACAGCCGAAGAAGAAGCGGCACAATGGGTGAAAGCCAATATGACAAAGCCTGTCGTCGGCTTTATTGGCGGCCGCACAGCACCGCCGGGCAAACGGATGGGCCATGCAGGTGCGATTATTTCCGGCGGAAAAGGTACTGCTGATGAGAAAATCCGCGTCATGAACGAATGTGGAATCCAGGTGGCAGAAACTCCGTCAGTGATGGGTGAAACTTTGATCAAGGTTCTTCAGGAAAAAGGCCTTTATGACCAATGTAAAACCCATTAGGTCTTCGCCTGCCTGTAGTTGCATGCATTCTGGTTGCAACGGCGTACTAACAGCCCGCGCAATTTAGTTTTATTCATCTTTCAAGTCCCTCTTTTAGAGGGACTATTTCTCATATTTATGACAACTTTAGGAGGTTTATTAATGGATGATTTTAAATTAAAGCTTATCCATTTGCACCATTGCCGCGGCATCAGCTGGACGCACATTTACCGCTTACTGAAAACAGATCCCGATTTGAAATCTATTTATGATTTAGCATGGCACAGCAACAAATATCTACATCTTCCCACCCCCGATTTCAACCAAGCGTTAACCGACCTCCATTCCAATGCCATCCTTGAACAAATTCACCGCTATCGTGAAAACAATATCCATGCGATTACCTTATTTGATACAGAATATCCCCTGCTTTTAAAAGAAATTTACCAACCGCCCTGGATTTTATATATTAAAGGCAATCCTGCGCTCCTAAATGCAAAAAAATTATTGGCCGTAGTTGGTTCACGGGAAATCACAGAGTATGGAAGAAAGGCGATTCACAGCTTATTTCCACCGTTAATTAACAAGGGCATCACGATTGTGAGCGGACTTGCTAAAGGAGTGGATACTTTAGCTCATTCGGCAGCAATGAAAAACGGAGGAAGTACGATTGGAGTGATTGGCGGGGGCGTGTATCATATATATCCGAAAGAAAACCAGCCTCTTGCTTTGGAAATGATGAAATCCCAGCTTATTGTCTCCGAGCATCCTCCTAATACAAAGCCTGCACGCTGGCATTTTCCTCATCGAAACCGGATCATTAGCGGTCTTTCACATGGCACTTTAATTGTTGAAGCGAAAAGAAAGAGCGGTTCGCTGATTACAGCAAACTTTGCAGTGAATGAGGGAAGGGAAGTTTTTGCGGTTCCCGGAAGCATTCTCAGTCCTAATTCTGCGGGGACAAATGACTTAATCCAGCAGGGAGCCAAGCTTGTGAAAACAGCGGATGATATACTCGAAGAGTTCAAGTCATGACAAGTTTACGAATTATTTTAGCGATGCCGTTATATGCTGTAAAAACCGTTCATTTTTTTAATAAATTTTCTCGGCTTTGAAAATAATTCTTCAAAAAGCTTGAAATTATTTCAAATCTGTTATACATTTTGCAACAGGTGTTTGTAAAATAGTTGTTGAGCGATTTTTTAACTTTTTCATCTAAAATTAGTTGTCTAAGAACAAAACTGTTTTGACAACAAGACCATTTTACACAATAATATAGATAATTTATCAATCCCCTCTCAAGGAGGACTAGTGGATGTCAGAGTTTTTAGTAATCGTTGAATCGCCAGCCAAGGCTAAAACGATAGAAAAATATTTAGGGAAAAAATATAAAGTTAGAGCATCCATGGGGCATGTGCGCGATTTGCCCAAGAGTCAAATGGGTGTAAATATAGAGAACCAATTTGAGCCAAAGTACATTACGATCCGTGGAAAAGGACCGGTTTTGAAAGAATTAAAAAGCGCTGCTAAAAAAGCGAAGAAAATATATTTAGCGGCTGACCCTGATCGCGAGGGGGAGGCCATTGCCTGGCATTTGGCGCACAGCCTTGATGTCGATGTCGCATCGGATTGCCGGGTTGTCTTCAATGAAATCACAAAGGATGCCATTAAGGAATCCTTTAAACACCCGAGGCCGATTAACATGGACCTTGTTGACGCCCAGCAGGCGCGCCGAATTTTAGACCGGCTGGTCGGTTACAACATCAGCCCTTTACTATGGAAAAAAGTGAAAAAAGGGCTTAGTGCCGGCCGGGTTCAATCCGTTGCAGTCAGGCTGATTATTGATCGCGAGAAGGAAATCAAAGACTTTGTCCCTGAAGAATATTGGACAATTGGCGGCGAGTTTTTAAAAGGCAAGGATATGTTTGAAGCATCCTTTTACGGGGTAGATGGCAAAAAGCTCGAATTAACATCCGAAGCGGATGTAAAGAATGTTTTAAGCAAGATGAAGGGAAACAAGTTCAAAGTCGTTTCTGTCGTGAAAAAAGAGCGGAGGCGCAACCCGGCACTTCCATTCACTACTTCATCTCTGCAGCAGGAAGCTGCCAGGAAACTGAATTTCAGGGCAAAGAAGACGATGATGCTCGCCCAGCAGCTTTATGAAGGGATTGACCTCGGAAAAGAAGGCACGGTCGGATTAATCACCTATATGAGAACCGACTCGACACGTGTTTCAGAGCTTGCGCAAGCTGAGGCAGCCCAATATATTGAACACGCTTTCGGCAAGGAATATCTTGCCACAGAAAAACGAAAAGAAAAAAAACAGACAAATGCACAGGATGCGCACGAGGCGGTCCGCCCGACAAGCACACTGCGTGGACCTGGTGAATTAAAAGAATATTTATCGCGTGACCAGCTTCGCCTGTACAAACTGATCTGGGACCGCTTTGTCGCAAGCCAGATGGCACCGGCTGTTATGGATACGATGAGTGTAGATTTGAAAAATGGTGATGTAACGTTTCGGGCAACCGGGTCTAAAGTAAAATTCGCCGGATTCATGAAAGTATATGTAGAAGGATCCGATGATCAAACGGAAGAGCGGGATAATATGCTTCCGGACTTACGAGAAGGCGATGAAGTGTTGAAAAAGGATCTTGATTCGAAACAGCATTTCACCCAGCCGCCGCCGCGCTATACGGAAGCAAGGCTTGTGAGAACCCTTGAAGAATTGGGAATCGGCCGCCCGTCCACCTATGCTCCAACCCTGGACACAATCCAAAAAAGGGGATATGTCGCTCTCGACAATAAACGCTTTATCCCGACCGAGCTTGGTGAAATCGTGCTTGAATTGATTCTCGAGTTTTTCCCGGAAATTCTCGACGTTGAATTTACTGCGAAAATGGAGCAAGATCTTGATGATGTCGAAGACGGAAAAATAAAATGGGTTGATATTATTGACGATTTCTATTCCGATTTTGCCAAACATCTTGAAAAAGCTGAGCAGGAAATGGAAAAAATCGAAATAAAAGATGAGCCTGCCGGAGAGGATTGTGAAAACTGCGGCAGTCCAATGGTTTTCAAGATGGGCCGCTATGGCAAATTTATGGCGTGCAGCAATTTCCCTGATTGCCGCAATACAAAGCCGATTGTCAAAGATATCGGTGTAAAGTGTCCGAAGTGTAAAGAAGGTAATATAATAGAAAGAAAAAGCAAAAAGCGGAGAATTTTTTATGGCTGTGACCGCTTTCCGGAATGCGACTTTATTTCATGGGATAAGCCACTGCCGCGCAACTGTCCAAAATGCGACCATTTGCTTGTTGAAAAGAAGCTGAAAAAAGGCGTTCAGGTGCAATGTATTGAATGTGATTATAAAGAAGAACAGCAACAGTAAGGGTGGGCGCAGTGTCCACTCTTTTCTGTTGTGCTTGTAAAATTCAGGCTTTGCGATCTCAGTTGGAATCATGAAACTTATCAGTTTCCAAAAACGTATAGTATAATCGATACTGAATGTGGCTGATCGTGTCAGTGAACATGATGAATCTTGATGGTATCGCCTTATATTAGGAAAGTTTCTGTCCATATGGTACGATAAATCGCGCATAAGTGAATTTGGAGGTTTAGAAAACATGACTAAAGCAGTAAATGTGATCGGTGCGGGCCTGGCAGGGAGTGAGGCGGCCTGGCAGCTTGCCAAGCGTGGAATAAAGGTGCGCCTTTATGAAATGAGGCCCGTGAAGCAGACTCCGGCCCATCATACAGATAAATTTGCTGAATTGGTTTGCAGCAATTCATTAAGGGCTAATACATTAACTAACGCGGTCGGGGTATTAAAAGAAGAAATGAGAATGCTCGATTCCGTTATCATCAGCTCGGCGGATGAATGTGCGGTTCCAGCTGGAGGTGCGCTTGCCGTTGACCGCCATGAGTTTGCTGCTAAAGTAACCGAACGAGTAAAGAAACATGAAAATGTAATCGTCATGAATGAGGAAGTAACTGAAATCCCCGAAGGCCCGACCATCATTGCAACTGGACCGCTGACAAGCAAGGCTCTATCTGAACAGCTGAGGAGCTTAACAGGGGAAGATGATTTATATTTCTATGATGCGGCAGCGCCAATCATCGAAAAAGACAGTATTGATATGGATAAAGTTTACTTGAAATCACGCTATGACAAAGGCGAAGCGGCTTACTTAAATTGCCCGATGAATGAAGAGGAATTCGACCGTTTTTATGAAGGGCTGATCGGAGCGGAAACGGTGCCGTTACGGGAATTCGAAAAAGAAATCTTCTTTGAAGGGTGCATGCCGATTGAGGTCATGGCTTCGAGGGGGAAAAAGACGATGCTATTCGGCCCAATGAAGCCGGTTGGCCTCGAAGATCCTAAAACAGGGAAGCGGCCATTTGCCGTTGTCCAATTAAGGCAGGATGACGGAGCAGGGACACTTTATAACATTGTCGGTTTCCAAACCCATTTAAAATGGGGGCCGCAAAAAGAGGTAATCCGTTTAATTCCAGGGCTTGAAAATGCGGAAATTGTCCGCTACGGGGTAATGCATAGAAACACATTTATTAACTCCCCGAAAGTATTAAATGCAACGTACCAGTTTAAAAACCGTGCAGATTTATTTTTCGCCGGCCAAATGACCGGGGTAGAAGGCTATGTAGAATCGGCGGCAAGCGGGCTGGTTGCGGGAATAAATGCGGCAAGATATGTGAACGGAAAAGACCCGGTTGAACTCCCACATGAAACGGCAATCGGAAGCATGGCGCGGTACATTACGACCGCCAATCCGGATAATTTTCAGCCCATGAATGCCAACTTCGGCTTGTTCCCGGAACTGGCAGCGAAGATAAAAGCAAAAAAAGAGCGCAATGAGCAGTATGCCGACAGAGCATTAAGAACAATTCAGAACTTTGTGAAAAATTTGTAAATTATATTGCATGAGCTATTCATTTGTGATACGATTTAGTAGCCCTTGTGAGGTGAGCCTTTTTGCAAAAGAATGTGAACGTTTTATTAAAGTTATTTATTGAATATTTACAAGTCGAGAAAAATTACTCACAATATACAGTTGAGCATTATAAACTGGATATTGCAGATTTTTCTTTGTTCATGTCTGAACAAGCCATCCCGGCGCTTGAACAGGTTACATATGTTGATGTCAGGATTTATTTAACCAAACTGTATGAAAGAAAGTTGGCGAGAAAGTCTGTTGCCAGAAAGATTTCGAGTCTAAGAAGCTTTTATAAATTTTTATTAAGGGAAAAGCTTGTTAAAGAGAATCCTTTCTCGCTTGTATCGATTCCCAAAGCAGAGAAACGGCTTCCCGATTTTTTTTATGAAGAAGAAATGGCTGAACTTTTCAAGGCCTGTGACGATTCAAGCTCCCTTGGCCAGCGGAATAAAGCGCTGCTTGAACTGTTATACGGGACCGGGATTCGCGTCAGCGAATGCTGCCAAATCAAATTGAAAGACGTCGACATGGCGGTGTCAACGGTACTGGTGCACGGAAAGGGACATAAAGAAAGATATGTTCCATTTGGAAGTTTTGCACACGATGCCCTGTCGATTTACATACAGGACGGCAGGCACAAGCTTCAGTCCGGGCGGGCTCCCCATGACAATTTGTTTGTTAACTTTCGCGGAGGCCCGCTGACTGCCAGGGGAGTCCGCGAGATTCTGAATACTTTGATTGAAAAATCGGCTTTGACGGGAAAGATTCATCCCCATATGCTCCGCCACAGCTTTGCTACGCATTTATTAAGCAATGGTGCTGATATGCGGACAGTGCAGGAACTGCTTGGGCACGCTTTCTTATCATCGACCCAGGTATATACTCATGTAACAAATGAATACTTGCGAAAAACGTATATGTCCCATCATCCAAGGGCATAGACTCCAAAGGGGAGGATTATATCATGTCACAATTTCACGCAACAACGATTTTTGCCGTTCAACATCAAGGGAAATGTGCAATGGCGGGTGACGGACAAGTTACATTTGGAAACGCTGTAGTGATGAAACACACAGCCAAAAAAGTCCGAAAGCTGTTCAATGGTAAGGTGATAGCCGGTTTCGCCGGCTCGGTCGCAGATGCTTTTACATTGTTTGAAATGTTCGAAGGAAAGCTTGAGGAATTTAACGGAAATCTGCAGCGTGCAGCAGTCGAGCTTGCGAAGCAATGGCGAAGCGATAAGGTGCTAAGAAGGTTGGAGGCGATGCTGATCGTCATGAATGAAAGCGATCTTCTCCTCATTTCCGGAACGGGTGAAGTGATAGAGCCGGATGACGGAATCCTTGCGATCGGTTCGGGCGGAAATTATGCCCTGGCAGCGGGAAGATCCTTGAAGAAATATGCGGGTGATCACCTTTCTGCCCGGGAGATAGCCAGGTCATCTCTGGAAATAGCCGCGGAAATTTGTGTTTATACGAACCATAATATCATCGTAGAAGAGCTATAAAGGGAGGGAGAGCTTTACCATGTCAAAATCCACGAATTTAACACCCCGGCAAATTGTCGATAGGCTGAATCAATATATCATTGGCCAAAAAGATGCGAAAAAAGCGGTAGCTGTTGCGCTAAGGAATCGCTATCGCCGCAGTTTGCTCGATGATAAGCTGCGCGATGAAATTATTCCGAAAAATATTTTGATGATCGGTCCGACCGGGGTCGGAAAGACAGAAATTGCCCGCCGGATCGCGAAGCTTGTCGGCGCTCCGTTTATTAAAGTCGAAGCAACGAAATTTACTGAAGTCGGCTATGTTGGGCGAGATGTTGAATCCATGGTAAGGGACTTGATGGAGACATCTGTCCGTTTAGTAAAAGAAGAAAAAATGCTCAGTGTGAAAGAACGCGCTGAAGAAAATGCTAACCGGCGTTTGATCGAACTCCTTGTTCCATCTGCAAAAAAAGCAACTAGCTATAAAAATCCGCTGGAAATGCTGTTCGGTGGCGGGAATGAGCAGGCTGAGCAAGAAAGCCAGTCATCCGAAGACCAGAATGTGCACGAGCGCAGAAAAATTATCCGTGATAAGCTGGCTTTGGGAGAGCTTGAAAATGAAATGATCACAGTAGAGGTCGATGAACAGCAACCATCAATGTTTGATATGCTGCAGGGCTCGGGTATGGAACAAATGGGCATGAATATGCAGGACGCCCTCAGCAGCTTAATGCCAAAGCGCCGCAAAAAGAGAAAGCTGACTGTTCGGGAAGCGCGCAAGGTGTTAACCAATGAAGAGGCCCAGAAGCTGATTGATATGGACGAAGTTACGTCAGATGCGATTTTTAAGGCTGAACAAGGCGGTATCATCTTCATTGACGAAATCGATAAGATTGCAAGCAAAAACACCGGGGGATCGTCTGCCGATGTATCAAGGGAAGGGGTTCAACGGGATATTTTACCGATCGTTGAAGGATCGACTGTCATGACTAAATATGGCTCTGTCAAAACAGATCATGTACTCTTTATCGCAGCAGGGGCGTTTCATACCGCTAAACCATCAGACCTTATTCCCGAACTTCAAGGACGTTTTCCGATTCGCGTCGAGCTTACAAAGCTGAATGTAGACGATTTTTATAAGATTCTCGTCGAACCGGACAATGCACTTATCAAACAATATGAAGCGCTATTAGCAACAGAGGGTATACAAATAGAATTTTCTGACGATGCTATTCGTAGGATTGCGGAGGTTGCTTTTGAAGTAAATCAAAATACCGATAATATTGGTGCAAGAAGATTGCATACGATATTGGAAAAATTGCTTGAGGATCTTTCATTTGAGGCGCCCGACATCACGATGGAAAAGGTGACAATCACTCCCCAGTATGTCGAGGAGAAGCTCGGGCCTATCTCACGGGATAAGGATTTAAGCCAGTTTATCCTGTAGCAACTATCGTTTAATTGATTTAAGATAGGGTAGGAGACATATCAAGCAAATGGCTTTCAAAAAAGAGGTCAGCCGCGCAGTCGATTCTAAAAAAATAAATAATGATTGTTGGAAGCAATAGGAGGAAGAAACAATGGACTTATTAACAAAAACAAGAAAGATTAATGCAATGCTACAAAGAGCAGCAGGAAAACCGGTAAATTTTAAAGAAATGTCGGAAACGTTAAGCGAAGTCATCGAAGCCAATATTTTCGTGGTCAGCCGCCGAGGCAAGCTGCTCGGTTTTGCGATTAACCAGCAAATTGAAAATGAGCGCATGAAAAAAATGCTTGAAGACCGCCAGTTCCCGGAAGAGTACACAAACAACTTATTCAACGTACAAGAAACCTCTTCAAATCTGGATGTCGAAAGTCAATATACGGCATTTCCAGTCGAAAACCGTGACTTGTTCAGAACCGGTTTAACAACAATTGTTCCGATCATTGGTGGCGGAGAGCGTCTTGGAACATTAATTTTGGCAAGATTGCAGGAACAATTCCATGATGATGATCTCATTTTAGCGGAATATGGCGCAACAGTTGTTGGGATGGAAATCCTTCGTGAAAAAGCGGAAGAAATTGAGGAAGAAGCGCGCAGCAAAGCAGTTGTCCAAATGGCAATCAGCTCTCTATCCTACAGTGAACTCGAAGCAATTGAGCATATTTTTGAAGAATTAAATGGCAGCGAAGGATTGCTTGTCGCTTCGAAAATTGCCGACCGTGTCGGGATTACCCGCTCAGTGATCGTTAACGCGCTCCGCAAGCTTGAAAGTGCCGGAGTGATTGAATCCCGTTCACTCGGTATGAAAGGAACCTATATTAAAGTATTGAACAACAAATTCTTGCTTGAGTTGGAAAAATTGAAATCAAATTAATAATAGCTAAAAAAGCCGGCCCGCGGAAGACCTATTCCGTGGGCCGGCTTTTTTTCATGCAACCGCGCTTGTCGACAATATTATTGCGCAAGTGTTACATTTGTTGCATTTCTATTTTGCAAATAGTGACAAACAGGAAAAATCACACCAACAATTACCACTATTAAATAGGTTAAAATACCTATAACTAAATTGGAAAATTATAATAAAATAAACATAGTTTCGTTGTTTTTTTAACATTTACCAATATGAAAACAATAAAATTAAGTCATTATTTTTTTCTGTGATTTCAAGCGATTTTAAGAAAATGTCGAAAATGGGTATTTAGTCCGATAAAAATTAACCTTTTTAACATAGACATATTATTTCAGTTTCTTTACAATTAAAAATATGATTATACATAATTCGCCATAATCAGCAAAAATTCGCTAGTAGAGGTGCACGAAATGAGTTTATTTTCCAATACAATTTCGACACTGGAAAGTGCTTTGAATTACTCATCTTTAAAACAAAAGGTTATTTCGCAAAATATTGCCAACGTAGATACGCCAAATTACAAAGCGAAAGATGCCAGTTTCAAAGCAACCCTTCAGCAGGCTGTCGACCAATCGATCCATGCATACAGAAGCGATGGACGGCACTATGACTTTAAACAACGACCGCAAACGAATGCAGCTGTTTCGACAAGGCAAAACGTCCAATATAACCATAACGGAAACAGCGTGGACCTGGACAAGGAAATGTCCGATCTGGCGACTAATCAAATTTATTATAATGCGGTGACTGAACGAATTAACGGGAAGTTTTCAACGCTGCAAAACGTGATAAGAGGGGGCAAATAAGCATGTCGATGTTCCATAGTATGAATACAACTTCTTCAGCGCTTACTGCCCAACGCTTAAGAATGGATGTCATTTCATCCAACATGGCAAATGTTGATTCAACGAGGGCCGCGGTGGTGAATGGAGAATGGCAGCCATATCAGCGGAAAATGGTTGTCATGGAGCCAAAGCAAGGCGGATTTTCTTCCTTTTTAAACATGGCAATGAGTAAAGCTGACCAGAAATCGGTTGGAAATGGCGTCAACGTCTCGCGAATTGTTGAAGATGAAACTCCTTTTAAAATGGTTTTTGATCCTGAGCATCCGGATGCAAACGAAGAAGGCTATGTAGCAATGCCGAATGTTGATCCGCTTCGCGAAATGGTTGATTTAATTGGTGCAACCAGATCTTACGAAGCAAATGTAACGGTCTTTAATGCTTCAAAAGGAATGATGATGAAAGCCCTCGAAATCGGGAAATAAGGAGAGAACTAAATGGAGAGTGTTTCTTTTCCTTCTGCAGCCCATATTTTAAAGCCGCAGGAGACAGTAAACCGTACATATACCCCGTATGAAGCGCAGCAAAATTTTTCGGCGATTTTAAAGGAGTCGATTGAAAAAGTAAATGAAGCGCAACAAAAGTCAGATATATTGACCGAAAAACTGGCAAAAGGTGAGAACGTTGACTTGCATCAAGTGATGATTGAATCACAAAAAGCCAGTGTTTCTTTGCAGTTGACCATGGAAATAAGAAACAAAGCGATTGAAGCATACCAGGAAATAATGAGAATGCAAGTTTAATAGTCATACAAGCTAGGAACTTTTAAAGTAGCGGTTATTAGCTGCCTACGCCTAGACAGAATAACCGGGGGAACAAAGATGAACGAATCGTTTCAGCAAAGAATAAATAAAATAAAAGATTACTGGAGCAGCAGAACAAAGAAACAAAGATACTTATTTTTTGGCTCGCTTCTATTTATTGTGATTTTAGCGATAGCCGTATCTGTCCTTGCAACAAGGACTACTCTTGTTCCGCTTTACAGCAACCTTTCCCCTTCCGAGACAGGCGCGATTAAAGAAAGCCTGGATGCCAGGGGAATTCAGTCGGAAATTTCCGACGGAGGAACGACTATCCGTGTGCCCGAAGAATCGGTGGATACGCTTAAAGTCGAACTTGCGGCAGAAGGGATACCAAAATCAGGTAACATTGATTATTCATTTTTCAGCCAGAACGCCGGGATCGGCATGACTGAAAATGAATTTGATGTATTAAAGCTTGACGCAATGCAGACAGAATTAGCCGATCTGATGAAGGGGATTGACGGTGTTAAAGATGCTAAGGTTATGATCAATCTCCCCGAAAAAGGAATATTTGTTTCTGACCAGGCCGACGCTGCTTCAGCTTCTATCGTGTTAAACACTAAACCGGGCTATCAGTTTGAAGAAGCTCAAATCGAATCTCTTTATCATTTAGTTGCAAAAAGCGTTCCAAATCTTCCCACTGATAATATCGTCATTATGAATCAGTTTTTTGAGTATTTTGATTTAAATAATGAAAAAAATTCTTCAGGGGCATCTTTTGCATCCCAGCATGAGATTAAAAAACAGATCGAAAGGGACGTTCAGCGCCAGGTGCAAAATATGCTTGGAACGCTGATGGGACAAGATAAAGTAGTTGTTTCTGTTACTGCTGATATAGACTTCACCCAGGAAAATCGCGAAGAAAACCTCGTAGCTCCTGTTGATGAGGAAAATATGGAAGGAATCGCGATCAGTGCCCAGCGATTGACCGAAACTTTTACCGGAAACGGTGACCAGGCAGGCGGAGTTCTCCAGGGAGAAGACCCGGCAGATGTGGGTGGAACCCAATACCTGGCGGGGCAAGGTGCGAATGGAGATTATGAGCGGGTCGAGGAAACGATCAATAACGAAGTAAACAGAATTCGCAAGGAAATTGTCGAATCTCCATATAAAGTGAGAGACCTGGGCATTCAAGTAATGGTTGAACCGCCGGTTGCGGATGATCCGAATTCACTTCCACAGGACAGGGTTGACGATATTACCCAAATCTTAGGGACGATCGTCCGGACCACGATTAATAAAGATGCCGCACAGCCTGAATTAACAGACGAGTTAATAAATCAGAAGGTAATGGTCTCGGTTCAGCCGTTTAACGGAAAAATAGATTTCGAAGGCGACGCACAACCAGGACTTCCTTGGTGGATTTTTGTTGTAGGCGGTGTATTGCTGGTAATTATCGCGGTCTTAGTCTTCTTGTTTATTCGTTCAAAAAGAAAGCGTGAAGAGGAAGAAGAACTCGTCATCGAAGAAATCATTGCTCCTAATGTGCCGGATGTAAACGAAGAACAGGAAACGGAAAGCAGCTTGAAGAGAAAACAGCTCGAAAAAATGGCAAAAGAAAAACCGGAAGATTTCGCAAAGCTTTTACGGTCATGGATTGCTGAAGATTAGGGGGGACACCAATGGCGAAAAAAGAACAAAAAGAACTAACCGGGAAGCAAAAGGCAGCCATTCTCCTCATTTCCCTCGGTCCTGATGTTTCAGCCTCTGTATATAAGCATTTAAGTGAAGAGGAGATTGAAAAACTCACACTGGAAATCTCGAGTGTCCGTAAAGTGGAATCCCGTGCAAAAGAAGAAATTTTAGAAGAATTTCACAATATTGCGCTTGCCCAGGATTATATTTCCCAGGGTGGAATAGGTTACGCCAAGACGGTTCTCGAAAAAGCGCTTGGATCTGAGCAAGCAGCGGTTATCATTAACCGGCTGACATCCTCTTTACAAGTAAGGCCTTTTGATTTTGCGAGAAAAGCAGATCCTGGCCAAATCTTAAATTTTATTCAAAACGAGCATCCCCAAACGATTTCACTCATCCTTTCCTATTTGGATGCTCCGCAGGCAGGACAAATTCTTTCCGAACTGCCGCAGGAAATGCAAGCGGATGTAGCAAGAAGGATTGCCGTTATGGACAGCACGTCACCGGAGATCATCAATGAAGTGGAACAGATTCTCGAAAGGAAGCTGTCGGCAACAGTGACGCAGGATTATACGCAGACAGGCGGGATTGAAGCGGTTGTTGAAGTTCTTAACGGTGTTGACAGAGCAACCGAACGAACGATTCTCGATGCGCTCGAAATCCAGGATCCAGAACTTGCAGAAGAGATTAAGAAAAGAATGTTTGTCTTTGAAGATATTGTTACACTGGACAACCGTGCAATTCAAAGAGTTATCCGCGATTGTGAAAACGAGGATCTCATGCTTGCGTTAAAGGTATCCAGTGATGAAGTGAAAGAAATCGTCTTTAAAAATATGTCGACACGAATGGTTGAATCCTTTAAAGACGAGATGGAATTTATGGGTCCTGTCCGCCTCCGGGATGTTGAGGAAGCACAATCAAGAATTGTTGCCAATATCCGCCGATTAGAAGAAAGCGGAGAAATCGTCGTCGCTCGCGGCGGGGGAGATGATATTATTGTCTAGGCTTATTAAATCCCATCGAACTGCGGAATTGAACGAGAAAAAAGTAATTTCAATTCGCACGCTTAACAGAAGTGAGCAGGGAATAATCCTTGCACCTGATACTGCAATCGAAGCAGAAAAACGAGCGTTGCTTGCCGATGCTGCGGAACAGGCTCAGAAATTGCTTGCTGCCGCCCGTGCCGAGGCCAGATTCATTCAGGAAGAAATGGACAAGCAAAAAAACGATTGGCAGGAGGAGAAGCAGCTTATTACTGAGCAGGCTGTCCAGCAAGGCTACGAACAAGGTCTCCGTGAGGGCAGGGAAAAAGGATTTGCAGAATATCGCGAATCGATTCATTTTGCTGCAGAACTTGTCGAAGTATCGAAAGCCGATTATCAGCAAAGGGTCGAATCATCCGAACGAACGATTCTGGAACTCGGTATTAAAGTAGCTGAAAAAATTCTCGGCAAAACAATTAGCGATCATGAAGAGGAGTTTATCGGGATCGTCAAACAAGCGGTTAAACAGGCAAGGGATGCCCGTGATGTAGAGCTTCATGTCAACCCGCTCCATTATCAAAACTTGTTGTCGCATAAAGACGAATTGCTGGCGCTTTTCCCTAAGGAAACCAATTTTTATATTTTTCCTGACGATGACTTGAGCGAGGAAAGCTGTTTGATCGAGTCAGCGAATGGCCGCATAGACGCCAGTGTTGACAGTCAGCTTCTTGAAATAAAACAAAAGCTTGTCGAGCTGTTGGAGGGTGAATGATGAAGAAGGCTGCCGACTTAATCGACCATATTGGCGAACTCGATTCATTTAAGCGATATGGAAGGGTAAAGCGGGTAGTTGGGTTAATGATCGAATCCCAGGGGCCCCAAAGCTCAATTGGTGATCTTTGCTATATACATGTCGGCAACAACAGGAAAAAAGTCATTCAGGCGGAAGTTGTCGGCTTTAGAGAAGAAAATGTCATATTGATGCCGTATACAACGGTCCAGGACATATCACCCGGGAGCCTTGTCGAAGCAACGCTGAAACCGCTCGAAATAAAAGTCGGTGCCAGCCTTGTCGGAAGTGTAATCGATTCGCTCGGAATGCCGTTGGATGGATCAGCGCTTACAAAGGGACTGACGGCTGTACCGACTGAACAGGCACCGCCCAATCCAATGAGCAGGCCGCCTATCAATGAAGCAATTGATGTTGGCGTTAGAATGATCGACAGCCTGCTGACAGTCGGGACAGGCCAGCGTATTGGCATCTTCGCCGGAAGCGGAGTTGGGAAAAGCACCCTTCTTGGCATGATCGCCAGGAATACAACCGCGGATTTAAACGTGATCGGCCTGATCGGGGAACGAGGCCGCGAAGTTAGAGAATTCATTGAGCGTGATCTTGGACCTGAAGGGCTGAAAAAGTCAATTGTCGTCGTTGCTACTTCCGATCAACCGGCTCTTATGCGGATAAAGGGTGCGTTCACCGCAACCGCTATCGCTGAATACTTCCGGGATAAAGGTTTAAAGGTGATGCTGATGATGGATTCTGTCACAAGGGTGGCTATGGCGCAGCGCGAGATTGGGCTCGCAGTTGGTGAACCGCCAACAACAAAGGGTTATACGCCATCCGTCTTCGCCGTGTTGCCAAAGCTGCTTGAACGGACCGGTACGAATCAGCATGGTTCAATCACATCGTTTTACACGGTGCTCGTTGATGGCGATGACATGAATGAGCCGATTGCCGATAGCGTCAGGGGAATTCTTGACGGACATTTTGTGCTGGACAGGAACCTCGCCAATAAAGGGCAGTTTCCGGCAGTGGATGTATTAAAAAGCATCAGCCGGATTATGAATTATATCGTCCCGGAACCGCATGTCAAAGCGGCAGAAAGTCTCAGGGAAGCCTTGAGCACTTATATAAATTCAGAGGATTTAATTAATATCGGAGCTTATAAAAAGGGTTCCTCAAAGGAAATTGACACAGCGATCCAGCTTTACCCAAAAATCCTGTCGTTTTTAAAGCAAGGAACACATGAAAAAGTGTCGATGGAGGAAAGTGTCCAGGCCTTATTCCGATTAATGGATGAAGGGGAGTAGCCAGATGCATTATCAGTTCAAATTTGATAAGATCCTAAACTTAAAGGAACGGGAAAAGGATGAGGCGCTTTCGATCTATCACGAGGCAGTCAAAAAGTTTGAAGCAGCGGCCGAAAAGCTGTATGACCTTTTAAAAAAGAAGGAAGATATGGAAGCCTATCAATCATCCAGGCTAGTTGCCGGGCTTCCCGTTCAGGAAATCAGGCATCACCAGCTTTTTCTTGGGAATTTAGATAAAACGATCGACTATTATCAAAAAATGGTGATAAACACAAGAAAACAAATGTCATTTTTTCAAGAAAAGCTGATGGAAAAAAATATCGAAGTTAAGAAATATGAAAAAATAAAAGAAAAAGATTTTCACCATTTTAGAGAAGAAATTAAATACACCGAGGGAAAACAGATGGACGATATCTCGATTCAGCAATTTATGAACCGGGGAAGTTAGGTGGAATGATGGACAAAGCAGTGGAACAAAAAGAAGAAAAGAAATATAACCGTTTTCAATGGTTCTTAATGGCTTTCTTAATTCCGTTAATCTTTGCTGTCGCAGTTGCTCTCATCGTGATGACATTTTCGGGCGTTAACGTCTTTGAAAAATCAAAAGAAATCGCTGAAAAAATCCCCGTTGTTTCCGGATGGGTGGAAAGTAAAAAGGAGCCTTCGACAGAAGAGATTGAAAAAGAAATGATCGATCTGGAGGCTGAAGTCAAAGACAAGGAAGCAGAGCTGGATCAGATTGAAACGAAAATGGGAAACAAGGATCAGGAGATCGAAAGGCTTCAACTTGAAAAGGGACAGCTTGAGCTACAAATTGATGAATTGACCGCGATTCAGGAGGAAAATAAGCGTGCCTTTAAAGATATTGTCCGTACGTATGAGACGATGTCCGCAAAGAAGGCGGCCCCGATTATATCGAAAATGAGCGATGCGGAAGCGTTGAAGATATTAACCAATATCAAAGCAGAAACGTTAGCTGCCATGATGGAGAATATGTCTCCCGAGGATGCTGCGAAATTCACCGGACTTTTGACAAACGAGTCGGCCGGGGAGAACGAATAATTGGAAGGAGGTGAAAAAAATGGAGTTAAGCGCACTTGGAATGATCAATACGATTGCTTCTTCCGGGACCGTCAACCAACTGCAGCAGGGTAATACAGAACCGGCTGGCATTTTTCCCGGATTGCTCAGCAGTCAGCTGGCGATTAAAGCAGAATCAGCAAAGCCGGAGCTTTCAGGATTTAAAAACGAAGAATTATCGGAGCTCGCGGAATTCCTAAAGACGACTGATTTGGCAGAATTGCAAGACGGATTGCTGATGCTGGATAAACTTTTTTCCGGTTCAGATATTTTGGATATCGTCAAACAGTTTCTCGGGCTTACTGATGAGAAGTGGCAATCGCTTGTTCACGATTTTCTTGTAAAAGCAAGCAGCTTAAATACGTTGACTGGACAAACTGAACAATCCGAACCGGCCGTCGGGGACAAGCAAGAAAGCAGCGAGATCAGCGCCATCGCTTCGGCAATGCTTGCTATGTTGTCATCAAAAAACGATGAATTGCCTGCTAACGTCAATAACGATTTTGTCCTGCTCGCTAAAGCGGTGAAACTATTTGATCTGTTATCCAAGCAGGATTCCTCTGCTCAAAGCCAGACAGAAGACAGGCTTTTAAAAGAAATCACCGCGAAGCTGGACCAGTTATTGCGGACAAATGCAGCACAATCTTCTGTAAATGTGACAGCTTTAATAAAGAATGCCAAGCAACAGGATAATAGAACAGAAATGCTTAAAAGCTTCTTTACCCAGCTTGCGGCAGAGCTAAACCAGAAAAGTGAAAAAAATATTTCTTTAACAGAGTCAGCTGTTGATCAAAAAGGAACGGCTGCAACCAAGCAGGATGCTGTCCAGGCAGCAGCCCCAGTAAAACAGGAAAGCGTCCAGGCATCACCGTTTATATTTCAACAGATTTCGAGGCCCGAGCAACTCGCGATGACGCTGAGCCAAAACGGCCGTCCGGTTTCTGCTGAGCAGCTGCTGCAGCAATTTGAATCGCTTCTTGCTAAAAGCCAGTTTACTAAAGGCGCGGGCACACAAAAGCTATTCATTAAGTTATACCCTGAACATCTCGGTGCACTGCGGATTGAATTGATTCAGAAAGAGCAGTCGATAGTTGCTAAAATCCTCACGTCTACCGCAGTGGCAAAGGATGCGCTTGAAACACAGTTGCAAGGACTCAAGCAAGCCTTGAGCGCCCAAAATATTCAAGTCGAACGAGTGGAAATTACTCAGCAGCAGTCCCAGCAGGAGCGCTTTTCAGGCAGGGATAATCAGCAGCATGGACATTCCAAACAGCATGATCAGCAGCGTAATCAGGAAGATCAAAATCAAAATCATCCTGAATTAAGCCTTAGTTTTGAAGAAGTCTTATTGAATACGGAAGTTTAGGTGATCACTAATGACAAATACGATTGATTCATCGCTACTATTACGAAACTATCAAGATAGTAAGAGCAAAACCGGTTCCGATATTTTAGGAAAGGATGACTTTCTTAAAATTTTAATGACACAGCTGCAAAACCAGGATCCGATGAACCCGATGCAAGATAAAGACTTTGTGGCGCAAATGGCTACATTCAGCACACTTGAGCAGATTACAAATATGGGGACTTCGATTAATCGTTTTGTGGAAGCACAAGAACAAAACCAGCTCGTTGCTTTCAGCCAGTTTGTCGGCAAAGAAGTAACATGGCATAAAGTGATTGAATCGGAAGATCCAAACGCTGACCCGGTCATTCAGGAAGGAAGCGGGCGAGTTGCTTCCCTGCAATTCAAAGACAATAAAGCGAATTTCATTCTTGAAGACGGAACAATTCTCGAACCAGGCAATATTTCACAAATTAACGAAGTATCTAAAGAAAGCAGCTTGCTGCAAGCCAGCATGCTGATCGGCAAAACAGTCAGCTATGTTAATGACAAAAAGGAAGAATTGGCAGCAATCGTTAAATCGGTGTCGTTTAAAGACGGTAAAATATTATTCCAGCTTAATGATGAAGCCGGAACGAAAATCGTCTCTTCCCAGATTACAAAAATAGAGTAAGGAAGTGGTTGGATGGACAAGCCAGTGTATCGTCCGATTCAATCACCAGCCGTAACGAACCACCAATATCGTAACAATAAAGCAAAGCCTGTTGGGCAAAATTCTTTTTCGCTGCACTTGCAAACTGCGATTGGTTCAGAAAAGCTGGCTGTCAGCAGACATGCAAGCGAGCGCCTGCAGCAAAGAAATATTCGCATCGATGATCAGCGCTGGAGCCAGATCGAGAAGAAAGTGCAGGAAGCAAAACGAATGGGTGTAAAAGAATCCCTCGTGCTGCTAAAGGATGCCGCTTTAATTGTAAGTGCCAGGAACAATACGGTGATTACGGCTATGGATCGTGATGAAGCTTCCACGCAAATTTTCACCAATATAGACGGAACAATTGTTTTAGAAAACTAAACGGCTGGACCTGGATAAGGAAGCCAAAAGCTGTGGACTGACAGAAGCAGCTTATATTAGAGAGGAGTTTTACACATGTTACGTTCAATGTACTCAGGAATTAGCGGAATGAAAAATTTTCAGACAAAGCTTGATGTGATCGGCAACAATATTGCCAACGTAAATACATTCGGCTACAAAAAAGGCCGTGTTACCTTTAAAGATACGATGAATCAGACCATTGCCGGTGCAAGTGCCGCCCAGGCAAACCGCGGCGGAACAAATCCAGTACAAGTAGGCTTGGGCTCAACGCTGGCAACAATTGATACGGTCCATACAGGATCAAGCCTCCAAACTACCGGGCGCTCGCTTGACCTCGGAATTGATGGAGACGGCTACTTTATTGTCCGCCAAGGTGAAAACCAGTTATATTCACGGGCAGGAAACTTTTACTTAGATAATGAAGGTACATTGGTCAACGGTGATGGCTTAAAAGTCCAGGCCTATGACAATGGTGTGCTTCGCGATATCACCGTGAACGTTAATGCGATCTTGCCGGCTAAAATCACCAATCGCATCGAGCTGGCAGGAAACCTTCCAGCTGCGGCAAATGGCAGCAATCCTGCTACACAACAGATCAAAGTTGTTGATGCTACTGGTACTGCCCAGGTTGTCGATGCCCAGTTCGCATTGAATACTACTACTTCACAATGGGAAGTCACTTTTACTAACCGAAATTTTAATCCAGCTCGATCATCTGCTGCGCAGCCAATTAATTTTGCCAATTTGGCAGATGTAAATCCATTTGATATTCCGATAGGCCCGGCTGCAACCGACAACCAGGCAGTTACCTTAAGTCTGACAAACCTGACAAACACCGGTGACTCGATTACAGCAATGGCAAATCCAGACGGGAATACTGCCGGGAATTTGGAAAGCTTTAACATCGGTCCTTCCGGGGAAGTAAACGGAATCTACTCAAACGGGGAAATCAGGGATCTTGGAACGCTGGCTCTAGCAAAGTTCAGCAACACTTCCGGTTTAACGAAAGCGGCCAACAACTTGTTCCAGGAAACAGTCAACTCAGGGGTAGCCAATATTAATACCCCTGGAAACGGCCGTGGCTCGATCAAATCAGGATCACTGGAAATGTCGAACGTAGATCTATCAGAAGAGTTTACGGAAATGATTACAGCACAGCGTGGATTCCAGGCAAACACGAGAATCATTACGACTTCTGATGAAATTTTACAAGAGCTTGTCAACTTAAAACGATAGGTTAAGGGAGGGACAGGGCCTAAAGGTGCAAAGCCTTTAGCCCTGATACATACTGTGATAAAGGTAACTCGTTTAAATGGAAAAAGCTTTGCGATGAATGCAGTTTATATAGAAACGATCGAGTCTTTTCCTGATACGACTATAACTTTGACAAACGGCCGCAAATATGTCGTGAAGGAGACAGAAGAGCATGTATTGCAATTGATAGAGAAATTCTACCAAACTGTCAACCTTCTAGGACAACAACAGTTGGAGGGAAATGAAAATGAAGAATAATAAGCTGTTAATGATTATGTTAATATTGCTTGTTGCCATCACACTAGTCGGGGCTGTCGCGCTTGTCGTCGTATTAAAAGTAAACGGGGAAAGTGAACATAAAGAGCCGTCAATTGAAGAAGTTCTTGAAGCTTCCGTTGACGTTCCTGAAATAACGACAAATCTTCAAGGTAATGATTTTATTAAGATTTCTTTTAAAATCGAAACAGACAGCAAGAAGGCGAAAGAAGAGCTGGAGAAACGTGATTTTCAAGTAAAAAACATCATTATTCAAGAGCTGTCAGAAAGGGAATCTGAAGAATTACAAGGGAAAGATGGCAAGATCGGCCTTGAAGAGACGCTAAAGGAAAAAATCAACAGCCTGATGCTTGAAGGCAAAGTTAAAAAGGTTTATATAACCCAATCTCTCCTCCAGTAATGGAAAGCAAACTACCAACGATTTAACGACTGAAAACATGGAGGTGAGGTTTTATGTCTGGAGAGGTTTTATCACAAAATGAAATAGACGCCCTCTTATCCGCTTTATCAACGGGTGAAATGGATGCTGATGAATTAAAGAAAGAGCAGTCCGAGAAAAAAGTAAAAGTTTACGATTTTAAAAGAGCGCTGCGGTTTTCAAAGGATCAAATCCGCAGCTTAACGAGAATCCATGAGAACTTTGCAAGACTGCTAACGACTTTTTTCTCGGCCCAGCTGCGAACTTATGTGCAAATCAGCGTGGCATCTGCCGATCAAATTCCTTATGAGGAGTTTATCCGTTCCATACCAAAAATGACGATCTTAAATGTATTTGATGTTCCGCCTTTGGAAGGCAGGATTTTGATGGAAGTCAATCCAAATATCGCTTATGCATTGATGGACAGGATGATGGGCGGCAAAGGCTCGAGTATTAACAAGGTTGAGAATTTGACTGAGATTGAAACAAAAATTATGTCCAATACATTCGAGAGAGCCTTTGAACATTTACAGGAGGCATGGAGCAATATTTCAGAAATAGATCCAATTCTGGCAGATTTCGAAGTCAATCCGCAATTTCTGCAAATGGTGTCGCCAAATGAAACAGTTGTCGTGATTTCCTTGAATACGACGATTGGTGAAACGAGTGGAATGATCAATATTTGTATTCCACACGTTGTATTGGAGCCAATCATTCCAAAACTATCTGTTCACTATTGGATGCAGACCGACAAGAAGGACAGGGAGCCGCAGGAAATTGCGGTTTTGGAGCAGCGGATTCAGGAAGCATACTTGCCGATCATTGCAGAGCTTGGCATTTCCGATATCTCAATTCAAGACTTTCTGATGCTTGATGTAGGGGACGTTATAGAACTGAACCAGCCAATCGAACAACCATTGACGATAAAAGTCGGTGAAATACCGAAATATCGGGGACAACCAGGAAGAACAAACAAAAAATTAGCCATTCAAGTAATTGAAGCCTTGAAAGGGGGAGACGATGATGGTGAGCGATGACATGCTCTCTCAAGACGAAATAGATGCTCTTTTAAGGGGTACAGACGACGACGCACATAGTGTGTCAGACGCGGATTTTAATGTCGAGGAATATTTGACAGGCATGGAGCAGGACGCATTAGGGGAAATCGGAAACATATCATTTGGCAGCTCAGCCACTGCCTTGTCTACTCTGTTAAATCAAAAAGTAGATATCACAACACCGACTGTTTCCATCATTCCGAAGCGACAGCTTCCTGATGAATTCCCTCACCCTTATGTTGCCATTCAAGTCAGCTATACAGAAGGTTTTTCGGGAAGCAACCTCCTTGTCATCCAACAGAGTGACGCAGCGATTATTGCTGACTTAATGCTTGGCGGCGATGGCCTAAATCCGGCCGAACTGATGGGGGAAATCCAGTTAAGTGCCGTACAGGAAGCGATGAATCAAATGATGGGTTCATCGGCAACCTCGATGTCAACGATTTTCAAAAAGCGGGTGGATATTTCCCCGCCGTCGATTGATATTTTAGATGTCCAACATGGTGAAGGTACTGATCGGATTCCCGACGAGGATATGCTTGTAAAGATAGCATTTAAATTAAAGGTCGGGGATTTAATCGATTCGAGCATCATGCAGCTCGTTCCGCTTGAATTTGCGAAGAATCTCGTTCAGGAATTATTAAATCCGAGCGAAGAACCAGAAGTGCAGCAAGCAATCGAAAAAGCGGATTCCGCTGCCAGCAGCCCACCGCATAAACCAAGCACTTCTGGAAGCCAGCAAGAGTCAGTGAGTGGATATTCGGGTCAGCCGCAGCCTGGCATGCCGCAAATGGCGGCTTATCAGCAGCAGGTGCCAGAAGGATATTCAATGCCGCAGCAGGGGATGAATTATCAAGCAGGACCGCAGCATTTCGGTGCAGGCTATCCGGCTGGAAGCCAGCCTAATGTGCAGCCAGCCGTGTTTTCAAGCTTTGAACCTTACCAGCTTCAAGAGTCAGAGTCGAAAAACCTCAATATGCTCCTTGATATACCATTACAGGTGACAGTGGAGCTTGGCAGAACGAAGCGTTCCGTGAAAGAAATTCTCGAACTGTCATCAGGTTCGATAATTGAGCTTGATAAGCTTGCCGGTGAACCTGTTGATATTCTTGTAAACAGCCGGCTTATCGCCAAGGGCGAAGTTGTTGTAATTGATGAAAACTTTGGCGTTCGGGTGACTGACATTATCAGCCAGAGCGACCGAATTAAAAAGTTAAGATAAAACTAGGGGGTTTATAGACAGAATGGCACATAAAATTTTAATTGTAGACGATGCAGCATTTATGAGAATGATGATTAAGGATATATTGTCTAAAAACGGTTATGAGGTTGTCGGCGAAGCGGCTGATGGCGCTCAGGCTGTTGAGTTATATAAGGAAAACCAGCCTGATTTAATCACAATGGATATCACAATGCCCGAAATGGACGGTATCACCGCCCTTAAAGAGATCAAAAAAATTAATCCGAATGCAAAGGTTATTATGTGTTCTGCAATGGGGCAGCAAGCGATGGTTATTGATGCGATCCAGGCAGGAGCAAAGGACTTTATCGTCAAGCCATTCCAGGCTGATAGAGTAATAGAAGCAATCTCTAAAGCGTTGGGATAAGGAATTATTTTTTTATAGAGGTGCAGCGCATTGCAAAAAACAAGACAAACGTTAAAAGTGTTGCTGCTGATTATTCTTGTTTTGCTGGGCTCAGAAGCTTGGGCCTCAGCAGAGCAAATGAATAACAGCGTGAAGGAATGCCTGGAGAACCCTGACAACTGCAGTGAAAAAGAACTCAAAAATCAGCCGGAAACCAAGCCGGAAACCGAAACGAAAGCTGTGGAAAGTACGGTTGGATTAACGATTTGGGATTTTCTGCGCATGATTTTTACGACTCTTTTTGTTATAGGGCTTCTTTATGTTGTTCTTAAATTTATTAATAAAAAAAGTCAAACATACAAAAGTTCACAGCTTGTAGATAATATCGGCGGAACCAATTTGGGCTCGAACCGCTCGGTTCAGATTATAAAGGTCGGCAACCGCCTCCTCGTGGTTGGTGTCGGTGAAAGCATTGAGCTTCTAACAGAAATTGACGATCCTGAAGAATATCGGCAAATCCTCTCAGAGTATAACAGTAGGATTGAACAGCTTGCCGGGCCGAGCGATATTGTGACAAGGTTACTTGAAAGAACGAGAAGGAAAAAAACGGACGGTGCAGGAAATAGTCAGTTTCAATCGATGCTGAAGCGCCAGCTTGATGAATTTAAAAAAGGCAGGACAAGCTTGTATGAAGAGATGGAGAAGAAAGGGAAAGACAGGAAATGAATGAATTCTTAGAGTTTTTTAATTCGAGTTCTCCCGAAAACGTCTCCACATCGGTAAAATTGATTTTGCTTTTAACCGTCCTGTCACTGGCACCGAGTATTCTTATTTTAATGACGTGTTTTACACGAATTGTTATCGTTCTTTCCTTTGTCAGAACGGCGCTTGCAACCCAGCAAATGCCGCCGACACAAGTGCTGATCGGATTATCCTTGTTTTTAAGCTTTTTTATTATGGCACCGACCTTTCAAGAGGTAAACGAACAGGCGCTCACACCGCTTTTTAATGAGGAAATTAACCTCGAGCAGGCGTATGAGCGGGCTTCGGGTCCGTTTAAGGAGTTTATGAGCGCCCATACGAGACAAAAGGACCTTGCTTTGTTTTTGGAGTACGCCAAGGCTGATACACCAGAATCCGTCGAAGACATTCCATTAACGGCTCTCGTACCGGCGTTTGCAATCAGCGAAATTAAAACGGCTTTTCAAATTGGCTTTATGATTTTTATTCCATTTTTAGTGATTGATATGATCGTCGCCAGCGTGCTGATGTCGATGGGGATGATGATGCTGCCCCCGGTCATGATTTCTTTGCCATTCAAAATATTGCTGTTTGTGTTGGTCGATGGCTGGTATTTAGTAGTGAAGTCGCTTTTACAAAGCTTTTAAGAGGGTGAAAATAGATGACATCTGATACGGTCATTTCGATTGCTGAACGCGGTATCTATATGGTGCTGATCATTTGCGGGCCATTGCTGCTTGTCGCGCTCGTTGTTGGCTTGATAGTCAGCATTTTTCAGGCAACTACACAAATCCAGGAGCAGACACTCGCTTTTGTTCCGAAAATTGTTGCTGTTTTGCTCGGCATCGTCTTTTTCGGGCCCTGGATGCTCAGCCATATGCTGTCATATACAAATGAAATATTTTCAAACTTAACTAGATTCGTAGGATGATTTTATGCTAGATTTGCTTCCGGAATTCCCGGCATTTTTACTAATATTCGTAAGGGTAACTTCTTTCTTTTTGTTGATGCCGCTTTTTTCCTACCGGACGATTCCTACCAGTCATAAAATAGGGTTGGGTTTTTTTCTGGCCTGGATCATGTTTTATACAGTAGAAGCTCCAACTTTTGAAATAAATGGGGCTTTCTATTTACTAATCATAAAAGAAGCTTTAGTAGGGCTGGTGCTCGGCTTTATTGCCTACTTAATCCTTTCGGCAGTGCAGATCGCCGGGGGCTTGATCGATTTTCAGATGGGGTTTGCGATTGCCAATGTAATCGATCCGCAAACGGGTGCGCAAAGCCCATTAATGGGTCAATATTTATACACGATTTCACTTTTGTTACTTTTGGCAGTTAATGGACACCACCTGCTTTTGGACGGCATCTTTTACAGCTATCAATTCATACCGATCGATCAGGCGTGGATCCCCTTCGGAGATGAAAATATTGCCGAGTTTGTAACCCGCTCGTTTAATTCGATGTTTGTGATTGCTTTCCAGATGTCGATACCGGTTGTCGCCTGTTTGTTTCTTGTCGATGTGGCGTTGGGGATTGTCGCCAGAACCGTACCGCAGTTAAACGTTTTTGTCGTCGGGCTTCCGCTCAAGATTGGTGTCGGTCTAATCGTCCTCATTATCGTGATGGGTGTATTAATGCTAAGTGTGTCCCAGCTCTTTGAAATGATGCTGACGACGATGCGGGGCTTAATGGACTTAATTGGGGGGGCATAGATGAAATTCCTCTCGTTAGACCTGCAGTTTTTTGCCGGCGAAAAAACAGAAAAGGCAACACCAAAAAAGCGCCAGGACGCCAGGAAAAAAGGGCAGGTGGCGAAAAGCCAGGATATTAATACAGCAGTTGTATTGCTGGCCGTGTTTTTGTTTTTTGGGTTCGCCGGATCGTATTTCTTGGATATCACCCTGTATTTAGTGGTTCATGCTTTAGAAGAATATATGCTGCTTGAGATTACCGAAAGCAATATCCATGTTCTTCTTCTTGACATTTTGCAAGATTTGGCTTTGTTTCTTGGTCCTATCATGCTGATTGCGATGATCGCTGGTGTAGCCGCCAATTATTTTCAAATCGGCTTTTTGTTCTCTACTGAGGCGATCCAGTTCAAGCTTGATAAAATTGATCCGATCAAAGGGTTTAAGCGGATCTTCGCATTAAGGGCTATTGTTGAAATGCTGAAGTCGATCCTCAAAATTGGCTTTGTTGGAATCGTCACCTTTACGGTACTATGGCAAAGAATTGATGAGATCTTAATTCTTTCGCAAAAATCGGTTGGGGCAGCCATGCTTACGATTGCGGGCTTAACCTTGCAAATGGGCTTGTTTGCTTCCGGAGCATTGCTGTTTTTAGCGGTGCTTGATTATTTTTATCAAAAGTATGACTTTGAAAAAAACATTCGGATGTCAAAGCAGGACATCAGAGATGAGCATAAAAACATTGAAGGTGACCCGCTTATTAAGTCGAAAATAAAGCAACGTCAGCGGGAAATGGCGATGAGGAGAATGATGCAGGAGGTTCCGAAAGCGGATGTCGTGATCACGAACCCGACGCATTATGCGATTGCACTTAAATATGACGAGGCAAAGCTTGATGCTCCATATGTCGTCGCAAAGGGAGTAGACTATGTTGCCCAAAAAATTAAATTTATTGCAAAAGAAAACGAAGTAGTAACTGTCGAAAACCGCCCGTTAGCCAGGGCCTTATACAGCCAGGCTGAAGTCGGCGACGTAATTCCTGAAGAGTTTTTTAAGGCGGTTGCCGAAATCCTTGCCTTTGTCTACAAAACTAAAAATAAAATGTAACGCAATGTGTTTTTACCCTTTATGGTTTTAAATTTTACCGGGGCGAGTTAGGAGAGAATTGGTATGTCAGCAAAAGATTTATCGGTATTGCTGGGTGTAATTTTAATCGTGGCAATGCTAATCATTCCATTTCCACCATGGTTGTTAAGCGTGTTAATCATAGTTAACATTTCTTTAGCTTTGCTAGTTTTGCTTACAACCATGAACATGAGTGAACCGCTCCAGTTTTCGATATTTCCTTCTTTATTATTAATTTTGACGCTGTTTCGTCTTGCCCTGAATGTATCAACGACAAGAGCGATTCTTTCTAACGGAAATGCCGGAAGTGTTGTCAAAACGTTCGGTGATTTCGTTGTCGGCGGAAACGTAATTGTCGGTTTGGTTGTTTTCTTAATTTTGGTTGTCATTCAGTTTATTGTGATTACGAAGGGATCTGAGCGTGTATCAGAAGTGGCGGCCCGCTTTACCCTTGATGCAATGCCCGGCAAGCAAATGAGTATTGATGCTGACCTTAATGCCGGGATGATTTCCGAACATGAAGCCCGCGAGCGCCGTGACAAAATTAGCAGGGAAGCTGATTTTTACGGAGCGATGGACGGGGCGAGTAAATTCGTCAAGGGTGATGCGATTGCCGGCATTATCATCGTGCTGATCAATTTGACGTTTGGGATTATCATCGGGATGCTCCAGCAGGGGATGCCGATTGCTGAAGCTGCTACCCACTTTTCCCTATTAACGGTAGGGGACGGGATTGTGACGCAAATCCCGGCGTTGTTAATTTCGACTGCCACCGGTATCGTCGTCACCCGGGCAGCATCAGAAGGAAATCTTGGACAGGATATTACTTCACAGTTGTTTGCCTTTCCAAAAATGCTTTATATCACGGCTGCGACGATCTTTTTACTCGGCTTGCTAACGCCGATTAATGATATTTATACATTTCCGCTTGCAGGCTTGCTCGCATTTGGTGGTTATATGATGTCACGCTCGCCTGAACAGAATAAAGAGCAGCTCCAGGAAATCGAAGAAGAAATTCAAACGGACGAAATGAAGAGCCCCGAGAGTGTTGTTAATCTGTTAAATGTCGATCCGATCGAGTTCGAGTTCGGCTATGGGCTGATCCCTTTAGCAGATACAAATCAAGGCGGCGATCTTCTTGATCGGATCGTGATGATCCGGAGACAACTGGCGATTGAACTTGGCCTTGTGATCCCGGTCGTAAGGATCCGCGATAATATCCAGCTTCAGCCCAATGAGTACAGGCTGAAAATTAAGGGAAATGAACTGGCAAGAGGGGAATTACTGCTTGATCATTATTTAGCGATGAGCCCCGGCGGTGAAGATGACTCGATTGAGGGGATTGATACAATCGAACCATCATTTGGGCTGCCTGCTAAATGGATAACCGAGGAAATGAAGGAACAGGCTGAGATTTTCGGATATACCGTTGTTGATCCGCCTTCCGTTGTGTCAACACATATAACGGAGCTGATCAAGGCGAACAGCCATGAGCTTCTCGGCAGACAGGAAACGAAGCAGTTAATCGATCATTTAAAAGAAAGTTATCCGATTCTTGTTGAAGAAGTGACGCCGAATCCATTGTCGGTAGGTGAAGTGCAAAAGGTATTGGCCAAGCTGCTTAAAGAAAATGTGTCAATTCGTAACTTGCCGATCATTTTTGAAACTTTGGCTGATTTTGGAAAAGTCACAACGGACACTGATCTGCTTACCGAATATGTACGACAGGCTCTTGCAAGGCAAATTACAAGTCAATATTCACATGGCGATTCTTTAAAGGTTGTCACGTTTTCTGGGAAAGCTGAGAAGCTGATCGCAGATGGAATCCAGCAAACGGAGCATGGAAACTTTTTATCGATCGATCCGGCTGCGTCCCAAACCATCTTAGAATCTCTTGCTTCACAGGTAGAGCAATTATCGTTGATGGAACAAACACCGATTGTCCTTTGTTCGCCTGCGGTCAGGATGTATGTACGGCAATTAACCGAACGGTATTTTCCACAAATACCGATCCTTTCTTACAATGAACTGGAAGCAAATGTAGAAGTACAAAGTGTCGGGGTGGTGAGTGCGTAATGAAAGTGAAAAAATACATTGCTCCTTCAATGCCCGAAGCGATGAAAGCGATTCGAGCAGAATTAGGAAGCGAAGCTGTCATTCTAAATTCAAAAATGATCCAGACTGGCGGAATTTTCGGCTTTTTTAAGAAAAAGAATATTGAAGTCATCGCGGCTGTCGACCCTGCCGCGAAAACTGCGCAGGTTCCGGTAATTAAAGAAAAACAAAAAAACGTTCCCGTTAAACCGGAGCAATCGGGTCGTGCAGATTCTCCTTTCAACAAGGTGTACACCGGAAAGGGTTCAGATCCGGAAGCGAAAGCACCACCCGAATTGGCGAGGGAGATTAATGAACTGCGTTCACTGATCAGCAGTGTCCGCTTTGGGGGCTCTGACAATGCTGTTTCTTATCCTGAACCAGTCCTGAACGCACAAAAATTAATGTCTGGTCAGGGAATAAGCACAGAAATTCAAAAGGACATATTGTCGGTATTAGTCTCAAACTGGTATACAGGCGGGGCGACTGCGGATGATCAGGAAGTGTTTGCCTGGCTAAAGGCTGAGTTAATGAAGCGTATTTCATCTCTTCAATTTGGAGGGATCACTTTTACGAAAAAGTACGTAAATGTGGTCGGCCCAACCGGAGTCGGCAAAACGACAACATTGGCGAAAATGGCAGCCGATTGCATTTTAGCCCATAACAAAAAAGTCGCGTTTATCACGACGGACACGTATCGGATTGCCGCAATCGAACAGTTAAAGACATATGCGAAAATTTTGAACGTACCGATCGAGGTTTGCTACAACTTCGATGACTTTCAGAAAGCAGCAAGCCAATTTGCAGATTACGACACAGTGCTGATCGACACGGCCGGCCGCAATTTCCGCAATAGGCAATATGTCGAAGATTTAAAAGCGGTTGTCGACTTTGAAAAGGAAATCGAAACCTTCCTGGTCCTTTCATTAACTTCAAAACAGGAGGATATGGAAGAGATTTATAAACAGTTTTCGCTTATCCACATCGATAAACTCATTTTTACCAAAACAGATGAAACTTCAAGCTATGGCGCAATGATCAACATGATCGACAAACATAGTACAGGGATTGCTTTTTTAACATACGGACAAAATGTTCCCGATGACATGAAGCATGCAACGGCAGAAGTCATTGTCAATACGGTTCTTGGGGTCGAACGACATGAATGATCAAGCGGAAATCTTAAGAAAAAGGCTGAAGAGACATGAGGCAGGGAAAACGACTAAAACGATAGCTGTTGTAAGCGGAAAAGGCGGCGTAGGGAAATCGAATTTTTCATTGAACTTCTCGGTAGCCCTTGCGCAAACTGGAATAAGCGTCTTAGTGTTTGACATGGACATCGGCATGGGAAACTTGAACATTTTAATGGGGAGCTCAAGCGATTATACAATCGTTGATTATTTTTCAGGCAGGGCGGGACTTGCAGATATTGTTTCAAAGGGACCTGAGGGCATGGATTATATTGCAGGCGGAACTGGTCTTTCGCAGGTTTTCAAATTAGAAGACCACAAAGTGGAGAAATTTGTCGAAGATTTAACAATGGTCATTGATGATTATGACTACCTTTTATTTGATATGGGTGCAGGCATAAATGAAGAATCATTAAAATTCCTGCGGTCGGTGCATGAGGTCTTTGTGGTCACAACACCTGAGCCAACTTCGATAACTGACGCCTATTCAATCATGAAATATATTCATTTGCTGGATTCGGAAATTCCGTTAAAAATTATTGTCAATCGTGCTTTTTCAGAACAAGAGGGGCTTGACACTCAGCAGCGACTGATGGCAGTTTCAAGAAGATTTTTAGGAAGAGAACTGAGCACGCTTGGGGTCGTTCCCGATGATCGGAACGTTCAGCTTGCCGTTGCCAGGCAAACACCGCTGCTTGTCTACAATGATAAAGCGGCTGCGGCCCGGGCTATAAAGGAAATCGCGAGACGGCATGTGAACCTGGCCGTTGACCGTTCAGAAAACTCTGCTTCCAGAGGTTTTCATTTTGTCTCAAGGCTAAAGAGATTCCTGTTCGAGAGGTAGGCGGCAGTGTGGAAAAAATAAACGTGTTAATTGTAGATGACTCAGCATTTATGCGGAAATTGATCCAGGACTTTCTTTCCGAAAGCCCGCGTATACATATCGCCGGTACAGCCCGAAACGGTGAAGATGCGATAAAAAAAATTCGTGACCTGAAACCCGATGTTGTGACAATGGACATAGAGATGCCCGTTATGAGCGGGCTCGAAGCATTGCAGCAGATTATGAAAGAAAACCCGGTACCTGTGGTGATGCTGTCGAGCACCACCCGGGATGGGGCTGAAAATACGATGCTGGCGATGCAATATGGTGCGATTGATTTTATCCAAAAACCCTCCGGCTCGATTTCGCTGGATTTACATAAAGTTAAAGAAGATTTAATCGAAAAAGTTCTCCACGCCAGTAAGGCAAATATCAAGCAGGCGGCAAAATTATCATCATCTGGAAATAATTCTATTCATTCTGTAGCGGATTATAGTAAAATAGAACTAACCGGTCAGGATTGTAGGCAATCCAATCGATTTAGTAAATGGAATCAGGTTGGGAAAAAAATGATTTGTATAGGTACTTCGACAGGTGGACCAAGGGCGCTCCAGCAAGTTTTAACAAGATTACCTGCCCGGATAGCAGCACCGATCCTGATTGTCCAGCATATGCCGGCGGGGTTTACGAAGTCGCTCGCATCAAGATTGGACTCATTGTCGGAAATTCAAGTTAAAGAGGCAGAAGCTGGTGAGATTATCAGAAACGGGGTTGCTTATATTGCTCCGGGAGGCTATCACCTAAAAATCAAAGCAGTCGGAACAAGCCTGGCTGTCCAGCTTGACCAAACAGCACCGCATGGGGGACACCGTCCTTCTGTTGATGTCTTGTTTGAATCAGTCAGTCATATTACGGATTATTCAAAAGTAGCCGTCATTATGACAGGCATGGGTTCTGATGGGTCAATGGGCCTGGCTGCATTGAAAAAGCATGGGACGGTGAAAGCGATAGCTGAATCTCAGGAAACGTCGATTGTTTTCGGCATGCCCAAAGCTGCAATAGCCACAAAACTTGTTGATGAAGTACAAAGTATTGAAAATATTGCTGAAACGATTATGAAATACGTTTAACAGCCGAGGGGTGTAAGACATATGGAAGTGAACCAATATTTAGAAGTTTTTATTGAAGAAAGCAAAGAACATTTGCAATCATGCAACCAGCACCTGCTGGAGCTTGAGAAAAATCCTCAGGATTTAGCGATTGTAAATGAGATATTCCGATCTGCACATACGTTGAAAGGAATGTCGGCTACAATGGGCTACGAAGATTTGGCGAGCCTGACCCATCAGATGGAAAACGTTCTTGATGCGATCCGCAATGAAAAAATTTCGTTTAGCGCTGAAATTTTGGATGTTATCTTTTTGGCGGTCGATGATCTTGAAGCGATGGTCCAGTCGATTGCTGAAGGGGGAGACGGAAGGCGCAATGTTACCGAGGTTGTCGACAAGTTGAAATTGATTGAACTCGGCCAAAGCCCGATTGAACCGACAAGCAAAGCAGAAGTTGCTGTTGCTGTAGCGGAAGGTTCTGCCTCAGCGAAAAACGATTATGATGAATTTGAATTAACGGTACTTCAACAATCAAAAGAGCAAGGCTTTGAAGCGTACGAAATTGCGATTGCTTTACGGGAAGATTGCCTGCTAAAAGCTGCCCGAGTCTTCATGATTTTCGAAGTATTGGAGAAGATTGGTGAAGTAATCAAATCAACGCCTTCTGTTGATCAGCTTGAAGAGGAACAATTTGACCAGGAATTCTCCGTCACGATTGTTTCAAAGGAACCAAAAGAGGACATTCAGAAGAAAATCATGAAGGTTTCCGAAGTGGAAAAGGCAGAAGCAACTCCGATTGTCTTGGAAGCCTACCGCCAAAATGATCGGGAAAGTGCGGACGTGGTCCGAACGGAAGTTGCTGCGAACGAAGTGGACACAGCCGAGTCGCCGACACAACTTGCCGAGGCAGATAATAAGAAAAAAACCAGCACAGGCAAACAGGCAAATAATAGCAGTAAAACGATCAGGGTTAATATTGAAAGACTCGATATTTTGATGAATTTGTTTGAAGAGTTTGTCATTGATAGAGGGCGCCTTGAGCAAATATCGCGCGACTTGAATAATCAGGAACTCCACGAAACGATCGAAAGAATGTCCAGGATTTCGGGAGACTTGCAAAATATTATATTGAATATGCGCATGGTGCCGGTAGAAACCGTCTTTAACCGTTTTCCGCGCATGGTTCGCCAGCTTGCCCGCGATTTAAATAAAAAGATAGCTTTAGAGATTATCGGTGCAGAAACAGAGCTTGACCGGACCGTGATTGATGAAATTGGTGATCCGTTAGTCCATCTTCTTCGCAATGCGATTGACCATGGTGTTGAAACGCCCGAGGAAAGAATCGCTAAAGGAAAAAGTGAAGAAGGTACAGTCGTATTAAAAGCATTCCACAGCGGCAACCATGTGTTCATTGAGATTGAAGACAATGGCGCCGGTATTAATAAGGATAAGGTTCTGCAAAAGGCTTTAAATAAAGGAATCATCACAGAGCAAGCTGCTGCAGGACTGACAGAAAAGCAAATCTATGAACTTATTTTTGCTTCCGGCTTTTCTACGGCTGATAAAATTTCCGATGTGTCCGGACGCGGAGTCGGATTGGATGTTGTAAAAAGCACGATTGAATCCCTCGGCGGATCGGTATCGATAGATTCAAAAGAGGGCGAAGGCTCTGTCTTCTCGATTCAGCTGCCACTGACACTATCGATCATTGCGGTTATGCTCGTTGAAATTGAAAAAGAAAAATTTGCCGTACCGCTGTCTTCGATTATTGAAACAGCGATCGTCAAGAAAGAAGAAATTTTGTACTCACATAATGAGAAGGTCATCGATTTCCGCGGCCGCGTCGTACCGCTTTTATTCCTGAAGGAAGTTTTCGATGTGCCTGGACATAATGAAGATGATGAATTTTATTCTGTCGTCATCGTCCGAAAAGGGGATAAAATGGCTGGCCTTGTTGTTGACTCGTTTATCGGGCAGCAGGAAGTTGTTTTAAAATCATTAGGAAATTACTTAAACAGCGTGTTTGCGATTTCAGGAGCTACAATCCTTGGAGATGGACAGGTTGCTTTGATTGTCGATTGTAATGCTTTGATTAAATAGTGGTTCAGCCCGGGTTGTCCTGGGCTTGACTTGGAAAACTAGACTGGATTTTATAAAAAGGAGTGAAGCCATATGTCTGACAATTTAACGGCAGAAATGAAAGTGATTATCTTCCAACTTAAAGAAAAAGAGTATGCGATACCTGTCAGCCAGGTTCGTTCGATTGAAAAAGTACAGCATATTACGAGAGTTCCGCGTACATATCCATTTGTAAAAGGGGTTATTAATCTTAGAGGAGTGGTTACACCGATTATTGACCTCAGAAGCAGGTTTGAAATCGAAGTAACGGACCATAGCGACAGCACTCGTGTGATTATTGTTGCTTTGGAAGACATGGAAGTTGGCCTTATTGTTGATGCGGCAAATGATGTCATCGATATACCGGCAGGAGCGATTGAGCCTCCTCCAGAAGTAATCGGTGTTTTAGAAGCACAATATATAAGCGGAGTTGCCAAGATTGACAAAAGATTATTAATTTTAATCGATCTGGAAAAGGTGTTAAGTACTGAAGAGACTCATGTTTTAGCCGGAATTCAGGGATAATTCAATGTTTATCGAAAAAATCTCCAACATGCACCTCGATATTTTGAAGGAAATTGGCAATATTGGAGCAGGACATGCAGCGACCGCTTTGTCCACGCTACTTAATAAAAAAGTAGACATGAGAGTGCCAAATGTCAGAGTTGTTTCTTTTGATGAAATGATGGAAATGGCCGGAGGGTCGGAAAATGTAGTTGCCAGCGTGTTTTTGCGGATTGAAGGGGATGCGCCCGGCAGTATGTTCTTTGTTCTGCCGCTTGAACAGGCAGCCGCTTTTATTAGGCAAATGATCGGTGATTCCGGGTTCAGCTTTGATAACCCGCCATATGACGAGCTGGCTATGTCGGCATTGCAGGAGCTTGGAAATATTTTATCAGGCTCGTACCTTTCGTCATTATCTGATTTTACCAATCTATCTCTATACCCGTCGGTGCCTGCTTTAGCCATTGATATGGTAGGTGCGATTATCAGCTATGGATTAATAGAGCTTTCCCAGGTCAGCGATTATGCCATTGTCATTGACACCGCTCTGAACGAGGATGAAATGAAAGATTTTGAGAGTGTAAGAGGACACTTTTTCCTGCTGCCAGATCCGGAATCTTTTCAGATTATTTTTAAGGCATTAGGGGTTGCAGGCGATGAATGAATGCTTACAGATTGTTAAGGTAGGGATAGCTGATATGAATATTGTAAAGGCACCCCATCTTATCAGAACATCCGGTCTGGGTTCCTGTGTCGGAGTAGTAGTGTACGACCAAATCATGGAGATTGCCGGACTTGCCCACGTTATGCTTCCGGATTCTTCTCTTGCGAAAACAGGTACGCTTAATATTGCAAAGTATGCCGATACTGCCATAAAAGAACTCGTGTCAGGATTGGCCAGAAACGGGGCTCGCCCAAACAGTTTAAAAGCCAAAATGGCTGGCGGGGCGCAAATGTTTCAATTTGCGAGTACAAATGACATGATGAGAATTGGCCCGAGAAACGTTGAAGCTGTGAAAAGGGAACTGGCCTTTTTAGATATCCCGCTTGCCGGGGAAGATTTAGGTGGAAATAGCGGTCGGACGATTGAATTTAATCCTAGTACAGGTATTTTGCAGATTCGGACTGTAAACAAGGGGATTCACGAGTTGTAATAAACGGGAAGGACCAATACCTGAAGATGATCGATCCTATATAAAAAAATTCCTGAACAATTCGGCACTTTTAATAATCCCGCAAAAATCAGCCTGCATTCGTGTAATACGGGCTGATTTTTATTTATTGACGCAATATAAAAAAGAAGCAGAGTTTGGAAAATACAAAAAAACTTCTAGTTTTTGCCTGTAAAACAAGCATCTAAGCTTATATTAATAGAGGAAATAATTTGGTATAATAGCAATAATTGAAGGTGGACGACGTATAAGGAGGATTGCCATGACACAGATTTCAACAAGCGATGAACAAATATGGAATAAGTGGGTTCAACATCGCGACGCGCAGGCTGGGAATCTATTAGTCAAGAAATATATTCCGCTCGTAAGTTATCATGTGCAAAGAATAGCGGTCGGCCTTCCTAAAATCGTTTCAAGGGATGATTTACGAAGTCTTGGAATGATTGGATTATATGATGCGTTAGAAAAATTCGACCCAGACCGGGAACTTAAATTTGATACATACGCTTCTTTTCGGATTCGTGGCGCGATTCTCGATGGATTGCGGAAAGAGGACTGGCTGCCGAGAAGCACCAGGGACAAAGCAAAAAAAATAGAAGCTGCCACCGAACTGTTGGAGCAAAGAAATATGAGAAATGTGACAGTAGCGGAAATCGCTGATGAACTGGCTATAACAGAAGAAGAAGTTTATACCACGATGAATGAGCATTTTTTTGCCAATGTTCTTTCAATGGATGAGCAGCCGGCAGATCAGGATGATTCTGAAAGCCAATCCTTCGTATTAAAAGACAATAAGACAGAAACTCCCGAAGAGAAAATCGTTAAGAATGAAATTATTTCTGAAATGACGGAAATGATCACAAAGCTGAATGACAAAGAGCAGCTTGTGTTGAGCTTGTTTTACAAAGAAGAACTGACGCTGACTGAAATAGGCCAAGTGATGGACCTGTCGACATCGAGAATATCACAAATCCACTCAAAAGCACTGTATAAATTGAGGCAGGCACTTGATA
Source organism: Bacillus sp. V33-4 (assembly GCF_002860225.1). Taxonomy (NCBI): domain Bacteria; kingdom Bacillati; phylum Bacillota; class Bacilli; order Caryophanales; family Bacillaceae; genus Bacillus; species Bacillus sp. V33-4. The sequence goes on along the minus strand of NZ_PGVC01000004.1, from coordinate 39,854 downwards.
AAGTGATTTAAACTGCTGCGCCCGAGAGAAGGTGCGTCAGCAGATTTATATAAACTTAACGCAGGAGTCTTTCCGAAGGGAAGTGATAATCTTGAGCCTTAAATCGATCGAGATGCAGGTCGCCCTTCCAAGGACACAGGATGCTGGACGAATACAGGAGCAACTTCAGCAACGGGGTCAGCATCTCATTGAGCATGCTGCTGAGAGCGTCCAGAAAAACGTAGAAAAACAGCGAAAGGCTGTACAAAAGAATGAGCACAAGGGCGAAGTGAAAATGAGCAAGGATCAATCCAAAAAGCAGGAAGATCATTCAAAACAGGAAAGCAAACAGGAAAAAGACAAAAAAGCAGCGAAAGAGCTTCATCCATATAAAGGAACGATTATTGATTACAGCGGATAGAGGGATATCGTGACAACATTCTTTTTGTTTATTAGTTTTATTTTAAATGTGGTTGCCATTTTGGCAATCATTTTACTGTACTTGCGGCAAAACCGTTTTTTTGAGGCGGAAAAAAACCAGGCCAGACTGATTAGCGAAATGGAAGAAATCATTTCTGCTTATTTACTGGAAATGAAAGAAGATAACGAACGGTTTATCGAAAAATTTAGCTTGAAAAGCGAAACTGGCCGCTTCATCGTCCAAGATAAAGGCTTATCTTCGGTATTAGACGAAGGTACTGGCAACAAAGAGTTCAACCCCGATGCTGACAATGCAATCGCGCTGGCTGACAGCTCCTTGCGAATTGGGAAAGCGACAGCTTATCATGCCGTAAAAGCATACAAACAAAATAGCGGCAATCAGGTAGATGAGACAGGAATTGACACGCCCCCGCCAGCCGATCCCAACGATCAGAGCGTGAATGGGGCAAAGCAGGAAGAAACGCAGTTAAGCCAGATTTTCAGGCTGAGGGAACAGGGGCTTAATCCTGCTGAAATTGCCAAAAAACTGCACAAAGGCAAAACAGAAATTGAGCTTTTGCTTAAATTTAATCAAAAACAGCAGGAATAACTTGATTGTGATTTAGACATATGCTATATTATGACATGGTGTTAATACACACGTTTGCGGATTTATGCTGCTGGTGCTGCCAAAGGCAGTTGCAGTATAAAGATGATGCGAGCGGAGGAAAACAAAACCACTAGGAGGAAAAAACATGTCAGTCATTTCAATGAAGCAATTGCTTGAAGCAGGTGTACATTTCGGACACCAAACTCGCCGTTGGAACCCTAAGATGAAAAAATACATTTTCACTGAGCGTAACGGTATCTACATCATCGACCTTCAAAAAACAGTTAAAAAGGTTGAAGAAGCTTACAACTACGTAAAGGAACTTGCTGGTAACGGCGGTACAATCCTTTTCGTTGGAACGAAGAAGCAAGCTCAAGATTCAGTTAAAGAGGAAGCTCTACGTTCTGGTATGTACTATGTTAACCAACGCTGGTTAGGTGGTACTTTAACAAACTTTGAAACAATCCAAAAGCGTATTTCACGTTTGAAAGATATCGAAAGAATGTCTGAAGATGGAACTTTTGAAGTTCTTCCTAAGAAGGAAGTTGTTCAATTAAGAAAAGAACAAGAACGTTTAGAAAAATTCCTGGGTGGAATTAAAGATATGAAAGTTCTTCCTGATGCTCTTTTCATCATCGACCCACGCAAAGAGCGCATCGCTGTTGCAGAAGCTCATAAATTAAACATTCCGATCGTTGGTATCGTTGATACAAACTGTGATCCGGATGAAATTGATGTAGTCATTCCTGCAAACGATGACGCAATCCGTGCAGTGAAACTTCTTACTGGTAAAATGGCAGATGCTATTTTAGAAGCTAAGCAAGGCGAAGAAGTTACAACAACTGCTTAATCGTTAAATTTAAGAAGGTGATAATAGGGAGCACCCTTTATCACCTTTTTTTAAAGATGATCCACCAAATATTTTACATAACAACATTCAAGGAGGAACTATCATTATGGCTATTACTGCTCAAATGGTAAAAGAATTACGTGAAAAAACTGGAGCCGGCATGATGGACTGCAAAAAAGCGCTTCAAGAAACTGACGGCAACATGGAAAACGCAATTGATTACCTTCGCGAAAAAGGAATCGCCAAAGCTGCGAAAAAATCGGACCGAATCGCTGCTGAAGGGATTACTTACATCCTTACTGAAGGAAATGACGCAGTGATCCTTGAAGTGAATTCAGAAACGGACTTTGTTGCGAAAAATGAAGGATTCCAGGTTCTTGTTAAGGAACTTGCTGACCATCTTCTAAAGAACAAGCCGGCATCTGTTGAAGAAGCAGTAGCGCAAACTATGGACAATGGTGCAACAATTGAGGCGCATATTAATGCTGCAATCGCAAAAATCGGTGAGAAATTATCTCTACGCCGCTTTGCAGTAAAAACAAAGACAGATCGCGATGCTTTTGGTGCATACTTGCATGCGGGCGGCCGCATTGGTGTGTTAACTGTTCTAGAAGGAACAACTGAAGAGCAAGCAGCGAAGGATGTTGCCATGCACATCGCTGCGCTTAACCCTAAATACGTCTCTCGTGAAGAAGTGTCTCAAGAAGAAGTTGACCGCGAGCGCCAGGTATTAACGCAGCAGGCGTTAAATGAAGGCAAGCCTGAGAATATTGTTGCAAAAATGGTCGAAGGCCGCCTTTCAAAATATTTTGAGGATGTTTGTCTGCTTGATCAGCCTTTTGTTAAAAATCCGGATCAAAAAGTTCGCCAGTTTGTTGAGTCAAAAGGTGCAACGGTTCGTGAATTTGTCCGTTACGAAGTCGGTGAAGGATTAGAAAAGCGTGAAGAGAATTTTGCAGAAGAAGTAATGAACCAGGTGAAAAAATAAAAATAGAAACGACCGCAAATGAAGTTTTCGATCTACCTGAAATAGCATGCAAAGCCGTGCAGAATCTAGGTTCGAAATCGGTAATTTTTCCAATTTCAGGGGACACTATGTGTTCCCTGTTTTTCAAGGACGAAGCGTTCATTTTCTTGGAAACAATGAAACGTTAAATATAGATGCTTTAATTACATAATGGAGGTTCCTATGAGCAGCCCTAAATATAAACGCGTTGTCTTAAAATTAAGTGGTGAAGCCTTAGCTGGAGAACAGGGCTTTGGCATTAATCCAGCTGTCATTAAATCCGTCGCCGAACAGGTGAAAGAGTTGGCTGAGCTCAACGTTGAAGTAGCAGTCGTTGTTGGCGGCGGAAACATATGGCGTGGCAAAATCGGCAGTGAAATGGGTATGGACCGGGCAACAGCTGATTACATGGGCATGCTTGCGACGGTGATGAACTCATTGGCGCTGCAAGACAGCCTTGAACAAGTTGGAGTAGCAACACGCGTCCAGACTTCAATCGAAATGCGCCAGGTAGCCGAGCCATATATTCGCAGACGCGCCATTCGCCATTTAGAAAAAAAACGGGTTGTTATTTTCGCAGCCGGAACAGGAAATCCTTACTTCTCCACAGATACAACAGCTGCTTTACGTGCCGCGGAAATTGAAGCAGACGTCATTTTAATGGCGAAAAACAATGTGGACGGCGTTTATTCAGCAGATCCTCGGGTCGATAAAAATGCCAAGAAATACGATGAATTATCCTATCTTGATGTCATCAAGGAAGGACTGGCGGTGATGGACTCAACTGCATCTTCATTGTGTATGGATAACAATATTCCATTGATCGTATTTTCAATTATGGAACAAGGAAATATTAAACGCGCCGTAATGGGAGAAACCATCGGTACGGTAGTCAGGGGGAAAAATTAATGCCAAAGCAGCTTATTTCCAATACTAAAGAAAAAATGACGAAAGCGATTCAGGCTTACACACGTGAACTGGCAAGCATTCGTGCAGGAAGAGCAAATGCGTCTTTATTGGACAAAATTACTGTCGATTATTATGGAGCACCTACACCGGTAAACCAATTAGCAGGAATTAGTGTTCCTGAGGCACGTGTACTTGTTATTCAGCCATACGATAAAACCGTATTAGGTGGAATTGAGAAAGCCATTCAAAAGTCAGATCTTGGCCTCAATCCGACAAATGATGGCTCACTGATTCGAATTACAATTCCACAGCTAACTGAAGAACGGCGCAAGGAGCTTGTAAAGCTTGTTAAAAAAGAATCCGAAGAAGCAAAAGTGGCTGTCCGAAATATCCGCCGTGATGCAAATGATGATCTTAAAAAGCTTGAGAAAAATGGTGAGATTACAGAAGATGACCTGAGAGGTTATGGTGATGATATCCAGAAACTCACAGACGAGTACATCAGCAAAGTCGACCAGATTACAAAAGATAAAGAAAAAGAAATTATGGAAGTATAATGGTGATTAGGATATTTCCAGCTTCATTCATTCTATTCGTTATCTGTTCTATATGATCGCGGTTAGCCTGTAACGGGATATATTTTATAACCCTCTATTTTAGAGGGTTTTTATGTTTTCGGGTCTATCATTTCTTTGAGACCATTTCCTTCTTAACAGCTGGCCGGAACTTTTTAAAATATTCTTAATTATCGTGTTTGAACATATCTATTTAATAGAGATATCTTTACCCTTTTTTGGTATGATAAGAGCATGTGGAAAAGAGCTATCCGAATATGATCTAATAGCAGGCTGGCTTTTGCAGGAGTCTGTATTCGGAGATTGATTACCCGTTTTGGAGGAACTGTAATTATGTTAAAAAAACTTAAGCTTTGGAGGAACTCTGGGCCTTCTTCCAATCTCCAGGAGCGCATTCAGCAGGTTAAACAACAAAAAGTTCCTTCCCACATCGCTATCATAATGGATGGTAATGGAAGATGGGCGAAAAAGAGAGCGTTGCCGAGAGTGGCCGGACATCATGAAGGGATGAAGGTTGTCCGGAAAATAACGAAACTGGCAAGCGAGCTTGGAGTAAAAACCCTTACCGTATACGCTTTTTCAACAGAGAACTGGAAGAGGCCGAAAACGGAAGTCGACTATATCATGAGTTTGCCCGATGAATTTTTGGATACCTTTTTACCGGAGCTCGTTGCCGAAAACGTCCAGGTGAAAATGATGGGTTATAAGCAGAACTTGCCCGCCCACACCCTTAGCGCACTTGAAAGAGCGATTCATGAAACAAAGGACAATACAGGCCTCAGTTTAAATTTTGCTCTTAATTACGGCAGCAGGGCTGAAATTATTGAAGCGGTTAAGGATGTCTTAAAGGAATGCAAAAGTGGTATAATGGATGAAAATGACATTAATGAGGAAACCTTTTCCGCTTATTTAATGTCTAAAAATATCGAGGATCCTGATCTTCTCATTCGCACAAGCGGTGAAATCCGTTTAAGCAATTTTATGCTCTGGCAGCTGGCCTATACCGAATTTTGGTTCACCGACGTTCTCTGGCCCGATTTTAATGAAGAGCATCTAGTGGAAGCAATCGAAGTATTCCAAAGGCGCCAGCGCAGGTTTGGCGGGGTGTAGAAAATTTAGACGCTGGGCTTGTTGATTCAGAAAAAGGACCTTTTAATCGTTGTTTCGTGTTTTGACTGGGCTTAACAGCAAATGGCAAAATTCGATATATCCGTATAACTTAGTGGGTCCCGTTAGATATGATAAAGGTGTTGAAAAATTAGATGAAGCAAAGAATTATAACAGCAGTAATAGCAGCGGCAGTATTTTTGCCGATTGTCCTCTACGGCGGCGCTCCTTTTTTATTGATGGTTTACCTTTTAGCGACAATTAGCCTGTATGAATTACTTAAAATGCGGCATCTTAAGCTGCTGTCTGTTCCAGGAATTATATCTCTTATATTATTGTGGATTTTCCTGCTCCCAAGCGATTACCAAAATCTTATCGAAGATCTTGACTATACTAAAGTCGAGTTAGCTTTGATTGCGGTTTTATTGTTCTTGACTTATACTGTAGCAACTAAAAATCGATTTACTTTTGACGATGTTGCTTTTTCAACAATGGCTATTTTATACATCGGGATCGGTTTCTATTACTTTCTCGAAACAAGGGATGCCGGAATTGAATTCGTATTCTACTCCCTGCTGATTGTTTGGGCGACCGATTCGGGTGCATATTTTATTGGAAGAGCAATGGGGAAAAATAAGCTTTGGCCGGAAATCAGCCCAAATAAAACGGTCGAAGGATTTGTCGGAGGGATTATCTGCGCTCTGGTTGTTGCCATCGTTTTTTCTATTTTTGCTGAAAAGATCGATGCTCCGCTTCTTGAGCTGATTATCATTACTGTTCTATTATCAATATTTGGACAAATTGGCGATCTCGTCGAATCTGCGTTAAAGCGTCACTACAATGTTAAAGATTCCGGAAGCCTTCTTCCAGGGCATGGAGGTATTCTCGACAGGTTTGACAGTTTGCTGTTTGTCTGGCCTTTAATCCATTTTTTCCAATTGATATAGAGCACAACAGTATATAGGCAGGTTTTTGTTGATTTAGGGGAGTGAGCTAAATGAAGAATATTAGTCTTTTGGGAGCGACTGGATCGATCGGCACCCAGACTTTGGATATAATAAGACTACATCCGGGCGAGTTTAAGCTGGTTGCCCTGGCAGTCGGGAGAAATTTGGAGCTGGCGAGAAAAATCGTCTCCGAATTTAAGCCTGAATTTGTCGCCGTCCAGGATAAATCTTCGGCGGACACATTGAAAGCTGAGTATCCCGGCGTTCAGTTTGGTTTTTCTGAAGAGGGTTTAATTGAAGCTGCAGTTTATGCAAAATCTGATATTCTTGTCAATGCTGTCCTGGGAAGTGTTGGGCTTTCCCCGACGTTAGCGGCCATTGAGGCAAAAAAAACAATTGCCATTGCAAACAAAGAAACGCTTGTAACAGCTGGGCACATCGTTATCGAAGCCGCGAAACGCAATCAAGTCGCATTGCTGCCGGTTGATAGTGAACATTCAGCCATTTTTCAAGCACTTCAAGGTGAAAAGTACGAAAATATTGAGAGATTAATCTTGACTGCTTCGGGAGGCAGCTTCCGCGACCGTTCAAGAGCAGATTTGGAAAAGGTGACGGTGCAGGAAGCTTTGAACCATCCTAATTGGTCGATGGGAGCAAAAATTACCATTGATTCAGCAACGATGATGAATAAAGGACTTGAGGTCATTGAGGCGCACTGGCTTTTCTCGATTCCTTTTGAAAAGATTGATGTCCTATTACATAAGGAAAGCATCATCCATTCAATGGTGGAATTTCATGACAGCAGTATGATCGCTCAACTCGGCACTCCTGATATGCGAGTCCCGATTCAATATGCTTTGACATACCCGGACAGGCTTCCTCTTCCAGGTGCAAACCGCCTCAATCTTGCTGAAATCGGCAAACTTCATTTCTCGGAAATGGATTTTGAACGATTTCGCTGTTTACATTATGCATACGAAGCAGGAAAGGCCGGTGGGACGCTGCCCGCTGTTTTAAATGCAGCCAATGAAGCGGCAGTAGCTGCATTCCTGGACGGGAAAATCACGTTCTTGAAAATTGAGGACTTAATAGAAAAAGCGATCAGCGCTCATAAAAATATCGTGAACCCTGATCTTGAAGCGATTCAAGAAGCAGATAAAGAAGCGAGAAGACTAGTCGAATCATTAGTATAGTATTAATTGGAAATCAACAATGTACGTTAAAAGGTTAATTTCATCATAGGGACAATAGCTTGAAAAACTCACACGATAAAAGGTGGTTAAACTTTGAGTACAGTTATCGCATTTATTGTTATCTTTGGCGCCCTCGTCTTTTTCCACGAGTTAGGCCATTTTGTTTTTGCGAAGCGGGCCGGAATTCTCTGCCGCGAGTTTGCGATTGGTTTTGGTCCGAAAGTTTTCTCCCATAAAAAAGGAGAAACGACATACACGATCCGCCTATTGCCAATCGGCGGGTTTGTCCGCATGGCAGGCGAGGATCCGGAGATGGTCGAGATTAAACCAGGATACCGAATCGGCCTTCTTTTCGATCAAAACGAAAAAGTCACAAAAATCATATTAAACAACAAAGAAAAATATCCGCAGGCAAGAGTTATTGAAGTGGAACATGCCGATATTGAACATGACCTTATCATAAAAGGATACGCAGACGATGAAGAGGAGCAGCTGCAATCTTTCGTGATCCGCCCTGATGCGGTATTAGTCGAAGCCGGAGTTGAAACACAGATTGCACCGTATAACCGGCAATTTGCCTCTAAAACGCTCGGACAACGAACAATGGCCATCTTTGCCGGCCCAATGATGAATTTTGTTCTTGCCTTTTTCATTTTTCTTATTTTAGCGTTCATTCAAGGAATTCCTTCCAATGATCCAGCGCTGGGGAAACTGGCCCCGGATGGAGCAGCAGAGGCTGCGGGCTTACAGGAAGGCGACGCAATCGAAAGTATTGACGGTGCAGAAATCTCCAGCTGGTCTGATGTTGTCGAGATTATTCGCCAAAATCCCGGCAACGAGCTTGAATTTGTTGTCGTCCGGGATGGCAAAACAATCGAAGTACCGGTAACGCCGGAAGCGCAAAAGGTAGAAGAAGAAACGATTGGCATTATTGGCGTTTACAGTCCTGTCGAAAAATCGCCGCTTAAAGCTTTTTCCTATGGTTTTGAACAGACTTATTTCTGGACAAAAGAAATTTTTGTTATGTTAGGAAAACTGGTGACTGGCCAATTTTCAATCGATATGCTGTCGGGTCCGGTTGGGATATATGTATCGACCGATACTGTTGCGCAATCAGGGATCTTTTATTTAATGAGATGGGCTGCGATTTTAAGCATTAACCTCGGCATCATGAACCTGCTTCCAATCCCGGCGTTAGACGGGGGAAGGCTGATGTTTTTCGCTGTTGAGGCAATTAGAGGAAAGCCGATTGACCGCCAAAAAGAGGGAATGGTCCATTTTATCGGTTTTGCCCTATTGATGTTGCTCATGCTTGTTGTCACATGGAATGATATTCAACGCTTTTTCTTATAGCATTGTCAGCCATCACAAGACTATTTGCTGATGGTCTTCTTTCAGGAAGTGCCAGGGCGATATTGGCGCTTTGGTTTGAAATATAAGACAGGCAAGGAAATGAAACGATCACAGTAGTAATGCGAAAATGAGGTGCAGAACAAAATGAAACAAAGTATGTCGCTTATTCCAACTTTACGGGAAATTCCCGCAGATGCTGAAATTAAAAGCCATCAACTCCTGTTACGAGCCGGTTTTATCCGCCAAATTGCAAGCGGAATTTATAGCTACCTTCCGCTTGGAAGAAAGGTGCTGCAAAAAGTCGAAGCGATTATTCGCGAAGAAATGAACAATGCCGGAGCAGTCGAGCTGTTTATGCCAGCCTTGCAGCCAGCTGAATTATGGCAGGAATCAGGGCGCTGGTACACATACGGGCCTGAGCTGATGCGGCTTAAAGACAGCCATGACCGTGATTTCGCCCTTGGTGCCACTCACGAAGAGGTGATTACGAGCATTGTTCGTGACGAAATTAAATCATATAAACGGCTTCCGTTAACCCTTTATCAAATCCAGACAAAGTTCCGCGATGAAAAAAGGCCGCGTTTCGGGCTGTTGCGCGGCCGTGAGTTTATTATGAAAGATGCTTACTCGTTCCATTCATCTCCTGATAGTTTGGATGATGTTTATGAAAAGCTTTTTACGGCATACAGCAACGTGTTCAGAAGGTGCGGATTGGATTTTCGGGCGGTCATTGCCGATTCCGGAGCAATGGGCGGCAAAGATACACATGAATTTATGGTGTTATCCGATGTCGGTGAGGATACGATTGCTTATTCCGATACGTCCGATTACGCAGCCAATATTGAAATGGCTCCAGTGGTTGCCAGATACGAGAAAAACGGAGAAGTTGAAAAAGAACTCGAAAAAGTAAAAACCGTGAATCAAAAGTCGATCGAAGAAGTAACGGCATTTCTAAATGTGCCTGCAGAAAACTGCATAAAAACCCTGCTGTTTAAAGCGGATGAAAATTACGTGCTCGTCCTTGTCAGAGGCGATCACGAAGTTAATGACATTAAAGTGAAAAATTTATTGGAAGCTGCTGCGGTTGAGCTTGCAAGTGCTGAAGAGACGAGAGCGGTTCTTGGCTGCAGCGTTGGTTCATTGGGGCCGGTCAACTTGAAGAATGACGAAGTTAAAGTGGTCGCTGACCGCGCTGTCGAGGTAATTGTGAACGGTGTCTGCGGTGCCAATGAAGAAGATTACCATTTTATCAACGTGAACCCGGGTCGGGATTTCCAAATATCCCAGTATGAGGATCTTCGCTTTGTTCAAGAAGGGGACCCTTCACCGGATGGACAAGGAAAGATTCTGTTTGCAAAAGGAATCGAAGTCGGACATGTGTTTAAGCTGGGTACACGCTACAGTGAAGCAATGAATGCGACATATTTAGATGAAAATGGAAGATCACAGCCGATGCTGATGGGCTGCTATGGAATAGGTGTGTCCCGGACGATGGCTGCGGTCGCAGAACAATTCAATGATGAAAATGGCCTTATCTGGCCATCCTCGCTCGCGCCATTTGATTTGCATTTGATCGCTGTCAATATGAAGGATGAAGCCCAATCAGCCCTCGCATTGGAGCTATATGAACGGCTGAAGAAGAATCGTTTTGAGGTACTTCTTGACGATCGCCAGGAAAGACCCGGTGTAAAGTTCGCCGATTCCGATTTAATCGGGCTGCCGGTACGGATTACGGTCGGCAAGAAAGCAGCCGAGGGAATCGTTGAAGTTAAAGTGCGTAAAACAGGGGAGTCTTTTGAGTTCCACAAGGATGAGCTTGTTGCAAAAATTTCAGAACTAATTTCAACTCTTTAAACATAAAACGGGCTCTCCCATAAGCAGCGGAGCCCGTTTTTTTATTTGAAGAGGGAGCGGTTACCGGTTTTTGTTGGAGATTATTACAACCATTTTTAATAAAAAATTCAGCTGGCCTTTATGATATAATTACAGTTGTTTCAAATCGCAAATATCGTCGAAAAATGATAATAAAACTAGAAATATAGGATGGGAGGGAGACGGATGATCGATCAGGCGCAGGGCAAGAAAGAGCGGTTCCAGCTTTTGCTTCAGCAGCTAAATTTGACAGAGGATGCGATCGTTTCCCATTTTATTAACGCACAAATTGATAAATTGGTCATCGAAAAAAAGGCAAAAAGGTGGCATTTCTACTTCTTATTCGAAAGAATTATTCCTTGCAGTGTATTTAGTAGATTTGCTGCGCAACTGGAAAAGACATTTTCACATATTGCCAATATTTCATTTTCGGTCGAAGCCGCCGATCAGCAGTTTTCCGAACAGCTTGCCCTTGAATATTGGACAAACTGCCTTCAAGAAATAGACGGAATGTCACCACCCTTGCTAAAACTATTAAATGAGCAGACGCCAAAAGTTCAGGGCAGCAAATTTGTGCTAGCCGTCAGGAATGAAACAGAAGGGCTGGCGATTAAGCGGAAATACGCCGGCTTGATTTCAAATATTTATCAAACATTCGGTTTTCCGGCAATCACGATAGAGGCGGAAATTACGTCAAAACCCGAAAACAAAGAGTATGAACAATTTTTGGCCGCAAAGCAGAAGGAAGATCAGGAACGCGGTTTGCAGGCGATGGTTGAGATGCAGAGGAAAGAGGCGGAGAAAGAGGCTGACGGTGGGGCTCCTTCCGGCCCGCTCACAATCGGCTTAACGATTAAGGATGATTCTGAGTTCAGAAGGCTCGAAGAAATTGTTGATGAGGAAAGACGGGTAGCGATAGAAGGCTATGTCTTTTTTGCAGAAACGAAAGAGCTGCGAAGCGGTCGTACTCTCTTAACCTTTAAGCTTACTGATTATACAAGCTCGATCATGATTAAGATGTTTTCGAGAGACAAAGAAGATGCAGCCCAATTCCAGAGGGTGCAAAAGGGAATGTGGCTGAAGGTTCGCGGCAGCATCCAAAATGATACATTTGTCCGTGATCTTGTGATGATTGGAAATGATATAAACGAAATAAAACCGGTTGAACGAAAAGACACGGCACCGGAAGGCGAAAAGCGTGTTGAACTTCACTTACATACACCTATGAGTCAGATGGACGCTGTTACACCTGTTAGCACGCTTGTCGCCCAGGCGAAAAAATGGGGCCACAAAGCGGTTGCGATTACCGATCATGCAGGAGCCCAGTCATTTCCGGAAGCATTTGGCGCCGGGAAAAAAAATGATATAAAAATTCTCTATGGAGTTGAAGTAAACCTCGTCGATGACGGAGTACCAATCGCCTATAATAGTTCACACAGGCGGCTCGAGGAAGATATGTACGTAGTTTTTGACGTCGAAACAACCGGTTTATCGGCTGTTTACGATAAAATTATTGAGCTTGCAGCTGTTAAGGTGCAAAACGGCGAAATTATCGACCGGTTTGAAAGGTTTGCCGATCCGCATCACCCACTTTCTGCAACAACCATTAATTTAACAGGAATCACCGATGACATGGTTAAGGGGGCTCCTGAAATTGAAGACGTTTTGGCTGATTTCAAGCAATGGGCAGATGACGCAGTTTTAGTTGCCCACAATGCCTCTTTTGACATGGGCTTTTTGAATGTTGGTTACCAGAAAGCCGGCTTCAGCAAAGCTGCCAACCCTGTCATTGACACACTCGAGCTTGGCCGCTTTTTGTATCCTGATCTGAAAAATCATCGCTTGAATACGCTTGCCAAGAAGTTTGATATAGAACTGACACAGCATCACCGCGCTATTTATGATGCGGAGGCGACAGGATATCTGCTGCTCCGGATGCTTAAAGATGCAGCTGAAAAGGGCATTGAGTTTCACGATCAATTAAATGACAATATGGGACAGGGTAACGCTTACCAGCGTGCGCGTCCGTACCATTGCACCTTGCTTGCGCAAACCGAAGCAGGTTTAAAGAATTTGTTCAGACTCGTTTCGATCGCCCATCTAAATTACTTTTACCGGGTGCCGAGAATCCCCCGTTCGCAGCTCGAAAAGTTTCGCGAAGGAATCCTTGTTGGCTCAGGCTGTGACAAAGGCGAAGTGTTTGAAGGGATGATGCAAAAGGCGCCGGAAGAGGTTGAAGAGACAGCCCAATTTTATGATTATCTTGAAATCCTGCCAAAGGAAGTCTATGCCCATCTCTTAGAAATGGAGCTTGTCAGAGACCGTACTGCTCTGGAGGAAATCATGACAAATATCGTCAAGCTTGGGGATAAGCTTGGCTTACCGGTTGTGGCAACCGGTAATGTCCACTATTTAAATCCGAATGATAAAATTTATCGGAAAATACTCGTGAATTCGCAAGGCGGAGCCAATCCACTGAACAGGCACCAGCTGCCAGATGTCCATTTTCGGACAACAAACGAAATGCTCGACAGTTTTTCTTTCTTGGGGAAAGAGAAAGCAAAGGAAATTGTCGTTACGAATACGAATAAAATTGCCGATATGATTGACAATATAAAACCGATAAAAGACGATCTGTACACCCCAAAAATTGAGGGTGCAGATGAAGAAATGCGCAGCATGAGTTATGCAATGGCAAGACGCATTTACGGCGATAATTTGCCGGAGATCGTTGAAGCCCGCCTTGAAAAAGAGCTGAAAAGCATCATCGGCCACGGTTTTGCGGTTATCTATCTTATCTCTCACAAGCTGGTAAAAAAATCGCTCGATGACGGCTACCTTGTCGGCTCACGGGGTTCTGTCGGTTCATCGTTAGTCGCAACAATGACGGAAATTACCGAAGTCAATCCACTGCCGCCGCATTATGTTTGCCCAACCTGCAAGCATTCTGAGTTCTTTAATGACGGTTCGGTTGGTTCCGGATTTGACCTGCCTGATAAAGATTGTCCTAATTGCGGTGGAACATACAGGAAGGACGGGCATGATATCCCGTTTGAAACCTTCCTTGGCTTTAAAGGTGATAAAGTACCAGATATCGACTTGAATTTTTCAGGTAAATATCAACCGCGGGCCCATAATTATACGAAGGTATTGTTTGGCGAAGACAATGTCTACCGTGCCGGTACGATTGGCACAGTAGCAGACAAAACAGCGTTTGGTTATGTAAAGGCTTATCAGCAGGATAATAACTTACAGCTGCGCGGTGCGGAAATCGACCGGCTCGCTTCAGGCTGCACCGGGGTAAAAAGGACAACCGGCCAGCATCCAGGCGGAATCATCGTTGTCCCTGATTATATGGACATTTATGATTTTTCACCGATCCAGTTCCCGGCTGATGATAAAACATCGGAATGGAAAACAACCCATTTTGATTTCCATTCTATTCATGACAATTTATTAAAGCTCGATATTCTCGGCCACGATGACCCGACAGTCATTCGGATGCTTCAGGATTTAAGCGGTATTGATCCGAAAACGATTCCTACAGATGACCCTGAAGTAATGAAAATTTTCAGCGGGACAGAATCGCTCGGGGTAAGCGCAGAGCAAATTATGTGTAAAACCGGCACCCTTGGGATTCCGGAATTTGGAACGCGGTTTGTCCGCCAGATGCTTGAGGACACAAAACCGACTACTTTTTCTGAGTTGGTGCAGATCTCCGGACTGTCCCACGGTACCGACGTTTGGCTCGGAAACGCCCAGGAGCTTATCCACAATAAAACCTGCAATTTGAGCGAAGTAATCGGCTGTCGTGATGACATTATGGTTTATTTAATTTACCAGGGCCTTGAACCGGCATTTGCTTTTAAAATCATGGAGTCAGTGCGGAAGGGAAAAGGACTGACAGATGAAATGGAAGAAGAAATGCGGAAAAACAGTGTTCCTGAGTGGTACATTAATTCTTGTAAAAAAATTAAATATATGTTCCCTAAGGCCCATGCTGCCGCTTATGTTTTAATGGCGGTTCGGATTGCTTATTTTAAAGTTCATCATCCATTGATGTACTATGCGGCTTATTTTACTGTAAGAGCCGAAGATTTTGATGTTGAAGCGATGACGCGAGGTTCACAGGCGATCCGCGCCCGCATTGATGAAATCAATGCAAAAGGCCTTGATGCATCACCTAAAGAGAAAAACCTGTTAACGGTGTTGGAGCTTGCGCTGGAAATGTGTGAGCGCGGCTTCTCGTTTGGAAAAGTAGATTTATACCGTTCAAGTGCAGATCAGTTTTTAATTGACGGAGATTCATTAATCCCGCCGTTTAATTCGATTCCCGGACTTGGAACAAACGCTGCGCTGAACATTGTCAAGGCAAGAGGAGAAGGAGAGTTCCTCTCCAAGGAAGACCTCCAGCAGCGCGGTAAAATTTCGAAAACGATCCTTGAGTATCTTGATAATCATGGATGCCTGGAATCTTTACCTGAGCAGAACCAGCTTTCACTTTTTTAGCCCGGACAGGATATGGAACGATTCAGTTTGCATTAAATATTTGGTTATGTTATAGTTTTATTGGAAATACTAAGGATAACGTGCAAACGAGAGTGGGGAAACCCACTCTTTCGTATTGTATGCAGACATTTAAACAAAATATTTTCCTTCTTCGTATTAAACTTCAAACGATCGAAAAGAATGGATGTTAAAGGAGGGATTTCATGAGTAAGGTAACCGATGTTGTCGAAGAATTAGTCACTCCGATCCTGGATGATAACGGGTTGGAATTGGTTGATATTGAATATGTCAAAGAGGGTAAAGACTGGTTCCTGCGCGTCTTTATTGATAAAGATTCCGGAATCGACATCGAAGAATGCGGAATGGTAAGCGAAAAATTAAGCGAAAAGCTTGATGAACTTGACCCCGTTCCCCATAACTATTTCCTGGAGGTATCTTCACCCGGTGCAGAACGTCCGCTGAAAAAAGAAAGAGATTATCAAAGGGCTGTCGGCAAAAATGTCTTTATTAAAACATATGAACCTATTGATGGTGAAAAGAGCTTCGAAGGGGAATTAAAGGATTTTAATGGACAATCAATAATGGTTGAGATCAAGATTAAAACGAGAAAAAAACTCATCGAAATTCCTTTTGATAAAGTGGCTGCGGCCCGTTTAGCCGTTACCTTTTCTTAAAGTCATTAGCACTTGAAAAGAATGGCTTCACGATAATCCAGTTTTGCTAATATTCCTTTAAGAAGAACTGTGCTGGATTTGCTATCTTCAGCCTTTTTTTATAGAAAAAATGGACAAAAGGATCGAAGAAAAATTTATAAAGATTGAGGGGATACGTGTTTATGGCAAGTGAATTGTTGGATGCTCTTACGCTGCTTGAGAAAGAAAAAGGCATTTCCCGGGATGTGTTAATAGATGCGATTGAGGCTGCGCTCGTTTCAGCATACCGCCGCAATTTTAATCAAGCACAAAACGTGCGGACTGATTTGAATTTAGAAAATGGTTCAATGCGTGTATTTGCGCGAAAGGAAGTGGTCGAGGAGGTTTTTGATCCCCGACTTGAGATCTCAGTCGAGGAAGCGCAGCAAATGAATCCTAATTATCAGGTTGAAGATGTTGTTGAAATGGAAGTTACGCCGAAGGATTTTGGCAGAATTGCCGCGCAAACGGCAAAGCAGGTTGTAACCCAGCGCGTCCGTGAAGCGGAAAGAGGCATTATTTATTCTGAATTTATTGACCGCGAAGAAGATATTATGACCGGGATCGTCCAGCGTCAAGATCCTAAATTCATTTATGTCAGCCTTGGTAAAATTGAAGCGATTTTGCCGGCAAACGAGCAAATGCCGACAGAGCATTATAAACCTCACGACCGGATTAAAGTTTTCATTACAAAAGTGGAAAAAACGACAAAGGGACCGCAGATTTTTGTGTCGAGAACACATCCCGGCTTGTTGAAGCGGCTGTTTGAAATTGAGGTGCCTGAAATCTTTGATGGAACGGTTGAAATTAAATCAGTAGCCCGTGAAGCAGGCGACCGTTCAAAGATTTCCGT
The DNA here is from genome assembly GCF_002860225.1 of Bacillus sp. V33-4. NCBI lineage: Bacteria > Bacillati > Bacillota > Bacilli > Caryophanales > Bacillaceae > Bacillus > Bacillus sp. V33-4. The sequence goes on along the minus strand of NZ_PGVC01000004.1, from coordinate 22,979 downwards.
TCACTCTGACAATCCTGAGGTTGATCCGGTCGGCTCTTGTGTTGGTCCGAAAGGAAGCCGCGTTCAGGCGGTCGTAAATGAATTAAAAGGCGAAAAAATCGACATTGTCAAATGGTCGGATGATCCGGTTGTTTTTGTGGCCAATGCTTTAAGTCCGTCTAAAGTGCTTGATGTTATTGTCAGTCAAGATGAGAAGGCGACAACGGTTGTTGTCCCGGATTACCAACTGTCGCTGGCGATTGGAAAACGCGGACAAAATGCACGGCTTGCAGCAAAGCTTACTGGATGGAAGATCGACATCAAACCAGAATCGGAAGCAAGACAAGCCGGAATTTACCCGAGAGACGAACGGCTCTTAATTTTCGACGACGAAATTGAAGAAGATTCTGATATCGATTAAGGAGCGAGGTGAGGGATCGTGAAAAAAGTTCCTATGCGAAAATGTGTGGCAACCGGCGAAATGAAGCCGAAAAAAGAACTCATTCGCATCGTTCGCTCAAAAGAAGGAGAAGTATCGATTGACTTAACAGGTAAAAAGTCTGGAAGAGGTGCTTATCTTTCCAAGGATAAGGAAGCAGTAATGTCAGCAAAGAAAAAAAACACTCTGTCCAACCATTTACAGGTTAAGATCGACGATCATTTATACGAAGAGCTAATTGAACTCATTGAGAAGGAGAAACGACTGTCCTGATGAAATCAACTCAATGGATGTCATTGCTTGGCTTAGCCAATCGAGCACGAAAAATCATTTCGGGTGAAGAGCTTTCCGTGAAGGAAATTAGAAGCGGTAAAGCTAAACTCATCTTGTTGGCGGCAGATGCGTCAGCCAACACGACAAAGAAAATAACAGATAAATGTAAATCCTATCATGTCCCGTTTAAAATCGTTGAGAACCGATATTTGCTTGGGCAGTCAATAGGGAAGGAAGCCCGTGTCGTTGTGGCTTTATTAGATGAAGGATTTGCAAAGAAGCTGTTGACGTTGCTCGATTAATTTTAGCGGGGGTGAAAATATGAGTAAGACACGAGTCTACGAATATGCAAAAAAATATAATATTTCCAGCAAAGATGTCATTACGAAATTAAACGGAATGAATATTGAGGTCAAAAACCATATGGCAACATTAGAGGACGACACAATTAAAAAACTTGACAGCTTTTATCAGAAAAAAGAAGAGAAACAGCCGCAGACACAAGGGAGCAAACAGCCTCAGCAACGACCGCAGAACCAAACACAATCAAGACCAAAACCAGCTGCAGCCACTAACAGTGGTACAAACACAGAGCCAAAAGCAGAACAGGCTAGAACGGCTCCAAAGAGCAACGACGGCAAAAAACAGGATGCTCCAGCGAGATCCAATAATAAGCCGCCGTTCAACAATAGCAATAGAAATAATAATAGAAACAATAATAACAATAGAAATAATAATAACAATAGAAATAATAACAGCAACAACAGGCCAAAAAATAATCGCGGCAAGCAGCAACAGCATCAGCAACTACCGCCACAGCCGAAAAAGGTCAGAGAGCTTCCGGAAAAAATTACGTTCACTGAGTCATTAACAGTCGCTGAACTTGGCAAAAAGCTGCACAGAGAGCCGTCGGAGATCATCAAAAAGCTCTTTATGCTTGGCGTAATGGCTACGATTAATCAGGAACTCGATAAGGATGCGATTGAACTTGTTGCAGGCGATTATGGTGTTGAAGTAGAAGAAGAAATCAGGATTGATACAACAGACCTGGAGGTTTATTTTACTGAGGATGATGCGGAGAACCGCGTTGAAAGACCATCTGTTGTAACAATCATGGGCCACGTTGACCACGGAAAAACGACTTTGCTTGATTCGATCCGTAATACTAAGGTTACAGCCGGTGAAGCTGGCGGAATAACCCAGCATATCGGAGCATACCAGGTGGAAGAGAACGGCAAAAAGATCACTTTTCTTGATACTCCGGGACATGCTGCATTCACGACGATGCGGGCCCGCGGAGCCAAAATCACTGACATTACGATTCTTGTTGTTGCTGCTGATGATGGTGTGATGCCGCAGACAGTTGAGGCGATCAACCATGCCAAGGCTGCAGAGGTACCGATTATCGTCGCAGTTAATAAGATGGACAAAGAGGCTGCCAATCCGGACCGGGTAATGCAAGAGTTGACCGAGCATAATTTGGTGCCAGAGGCATGGGGTGGCGATACCATTTTCGTTCCACTTTCAGCTTTAACTGGGGAAGGCATCGATAATCTGCTTGAAATGATTCTTCTAGTCGGCGAAGTGGAAGAATATAAAGCAAATCCGAAGCGTAATGCGATCGGAACGGTTATTGAAGCTCAATTAGACAAAGGCCGAGGTTCTGTTGCAACTTTGCTTGTGCAAAATGGAACGCTTAAAATCGGTGACCCGATTGTTGTCGGCACTACTTATGGCCGTGTCCGCGCCATGGTGAATGATTTAGGACGCCGTGTGAAAGAAGCCGGTCCGTCTACACCTGTTGAAATTACAGGTCTTAACGATGTTCCCCAGGCCGGCGACCGTTTTGTCGTCTTTGATGACGAGAAAACAGCACGCCAGATCGGTGAGGCGCGTTCCCAGCAGGCTGTGCAGGCACAGCGCGGTGAAAAATCACGCGTTAGTCTCGAATCTTTGTTTGAACAGATGAAACAAGGGGAAATGAAAGATTTAAACGTGATTATTAAAGCTGACGTGCAAGGTTCTGCGGAAGCTTTGGCAGCCTCCCTGGAAAAAATTGATGTCGAAGGCGTTAACATCCGCATCATCCATACGGCTGTTGGAGCAATTAACGAATCAGATATCACGCTTGCTGCTGCATCTAATGCGATTGTGATCGGATTTAACGTCCGCCCTGATGTCAATGCAAAACGCACTGCTGAAGCAGAAAAGGTTGAGATTCGTTTACACCGGATTATTTATAAAGTAATCGATGAAATCGAAGCAGCGATGAAAGGGATGCTTGATCCGGAGTTCGAAGAAAAAGTTATCGGCCAGGCGGAAGTGCGCCAAACGTTCAAAGTTTCTAAAATTGGTACGATTGCCGGTTCCTATGTGACGGATGGTAAAATCACCCGTGACAGCGGCGTCCGTTTAATCCGTGATGGCGTCGTCATTTTCGAAGGCACCGTAGATGCCCTTAAGCGCTTTAAAGATGATGCAAAAGAAGTCAGCCAGGGATATGAATGCGGAATCACCATTAAAAACTTCAATGACGTTAAAGAAGGCGATGTGATTGAAGCATATATCATGGAAGAAGTGGAACGTTAATGATAATCGGCATGGCTGCCTGTGAATGCATTATTTATGATGCCCATTCGTTAAAAGAAAAGCGTGCCGTTTTACAGCGAATCCTTGCCCGTTTGAGACAAAAATACAATATTTCTGTTGCGGAGGTCGGGCATCAGGATGTTTGGCAGCGGACGGAGATTGCGATTGTCGCAGTCTCATCCGCTAAAGTTCCGGTTGAAAAGGAATTACAGAATGCATTAAAATTAATCGACTCTTTTCCGGAAATAGAACGGACGATTACCGAAATCGAATGGCTTTAGTGTGTGCTCAGCTTGTTTTTAGCTCACGACATATGCAAATCGCCGTCTTCCAAATTGATTTCCGCGATTTAAAGAGTTTGCATGCCCGTTAATCCGGGTGAAGAGGTGAATCGAAATGAGTCATAGAGCGAACCGTGTTGGTGAGCAAATGAAAAAAGAATTGGGCGATATCATCGGCCGTAAAATTAAAGACCCGAGAATCGGCTTTGTAACGGTAACAGACGTTGAAGTCACCGGCGATCTTCAGCAGGCAACAGTGTTTATTTCTGTGTTGGGTGATGAAGAACAAAGGGAAAATACGTTAAAGGGCCTTGCAAAGGCCAAAGGTTTTATCCGCTCCGAAATCGGCCAGCGTATCCGTTTGCGGAAAACACCTGAAATTCTCTTTGAATTTGATGAATCCATTGATTACGGGAACAAAATTGAATCGCTTCTTCATCAAATCAAGGATGAACATAAAAACTGAATGGCAGAACAAGCGTTGTGTATAAACGCTTTCATCAGGCAAACCAGATAAGACTTAATTAGAATATAGAGCTGAACTTGACTGCAAAAAGGGGTAGACTACTGTCTATCCTTTTTTTGTAAAAATCGGGATTTCTATAAAAATTTGCGCAGGAGGATGAAACATTGGAAGGGATATTGCCGCTTTTAAAGCCAAAAGGGATGACTTCCCATGATTGTGTTTTTCGCTTAAGGAAGATATTAAAAACAAAAAAAGTCGGCCATACTGGAACGCTCGACCCCGATGTTACCGGCGTTTTGCCTGTCTGTATCGGCAGGGCCACCAAGGTGGCCGAATATATAACAGACGCCGGCAAAGCCTATGAAGGAGAAGTGACGCTTGGTTTTTCCACTTCCACAGAAGATGCCGCAGGCGATTTCATTGACAAGCAGGCCGTTGACAGAGAAATATCCCGGGCTGAGATTCTGGATGTACTCGCGTCCCTGACCGGGGAAATTGTGCAGACGCCCCCGATGTATTCCGCAGTAAAAGTGAATGGAAAACGGCTGTATGAGTATGCCCGCAAAGGCATAGAGGTTGAACGGCCGACGAGAAAGGTGATGATTTATTCAATTGAATTATTGGATGACCGCATTCTATTTCAGGGCGAGGCGATCACCTTCCGCTTTCGGGTATCGTGCAGCAAAGGTACATATATTAGAACACTTGCGGTAATGATTGGTGAAAAATTGGGCTACCCCGCGCACATGTCGTACTTGACGAGGATTCAATCAGCACAATTTACGATCGCCGACTGCTTAACCCTTGAAGAAGTCGAGACTGTTATGGCAGAGGGGAAAATAGCGACGGTCTTAGCTCCGCTTGAAGCAGGAATTTCGCATTTGCCGAAATTTACTATAAGTGATACATTAGCAGAGAAAGTAAAAAACGGCGCTTTACTCCAGATTCCTGATCATTTAAGCGATGAATCTGGACCGATATTGGTTGAAACCGAGGAAGGGCGTGCCCTTGCTGTTTATCGCCATCATCCCCGTAAACCCGGTTTAATGAAGCCGGATAAAGTGCTCAGAAACGATGATAAAAGGTGAGGAAATGCGTGGAAGTTATTACAATTGATCATCCGCATCATTTTAAAAGGAATGAACTGCCTGCTGTGGCGATGGCACTTGGCTTTTTTGACGGGGTCCACCTCGGCCACCAAAAGGTGATCCAAACGGCAAAGGACTTTGCTGAACAGAAAGGCCTGCAAAGCGCGGTGATGACGTTTGACCCGCACCCATCTGTCGTTCTCGGCAGAAGCAAACAGCAGATTGAATACATATCCCCCCTGCCAGAAAAAATTGACTTGATTTCAAGGCTGGAAATCGACTATTTGTATATCGTTCGATTTACAAAAGAATTTGCGAATTTACTGCCACAGGAATTTGTTGACAACTATATTATTGGCTTACATGTAGACCATGCGGTGGCTGGGTTTGATTTTTCATACGGAAGAATGGGTAAAGGGACGATGGAAACGATCACCTTCCATTCCCGCGGGAGATTCACTTTTACGACCGTTCCCGAGCTTTCGGAAGGCTCGGAGAAGATTAGCTCGACATTAATCCGCTCCCGGATCAGGAACGGAAAAACGGAGGACCTCCCCCAATTGCTGGGCAGGTACTACCAAACTGCAGGAATTGTTATTCATGGCGACAAACGGGGAAGGACGATTGGCTTTCCCACTGCAAATGTCAATATTCCGGAGGATTGGCTCATACCGCCTCCTGGTGTCTATGCCGTTCGCGTAAAGGTTAGCGGCTCGTGGTACTATGGAGTATGCAATATCGGATATAAGCCAACGTTTAATCAAGAGAAAGCTGCACGGCCTAGCGTTGAAGTACATATCTTTGAATTCAGCGGGGATATATACGGGGAGCAGCTTATGATAGAGTGGCATCTTCATATTCGAGAAGAACAGAAATTTTCAGGCATTGAGGAGCTCGTTGCACAAATCGAACGGGACAAGCAGAAAGCACTCGCATACTTTAAGAAAAGCTATGTTTAATCTTGCTTTTTGTCAAAAAAAGTTGTATTCTTATTAACGTATCAAAAATCAACCTTTGCTTGGCAAGACGAGTCACCGACGCTTGCTCGGTAACAGGGGATTATAAATTAGGAGGTGAACAGGATGGCAATCACACAAGAACGCAAAAATGAACTCATTGGTGAATTCAAGACACACGAAAGTGATACTGGTTCTCCAGAGGTTCAAATCGCTGTCCTTACTGAACAGATCAACAACTTGAACGAGCATTTACGTACACACAAAAAAGACCACCACTCTCGTCGCGGTCTTTTGAAAATGGTCGGTAAACGCCGTAATCTTTTGACTTACTTGCGTAATAAAGATGTTCAACGTTATCGTGAACTAATCAACAAGCTTGGTTTACGTCGATAGTCTGCCGAAGCGGGATTTTTTTCCCGCTTTTTTTCTATGTCCGGCTTGCGCCGTGAGCCTTCGCTCATTACGCGTTCATTAAAGCAATACATACTATTGGCTATGGCTTCAGAAAATATTTGAAAATAAGCTGAAAATCATATAAGTTGCGGCATTTTTGTACATACTATTATTAATTTGTCATAAGAGCATTTATATGCTTTTCTATAGAAGAACAGAAGTTAACAGAAAATTATTTTTTCTCGCTTAACTCTGAAGCGTGATGGATGCAGAGAGGAGTTTGAAACGAATGGAACAAAATAAACAAGTCTATTCGATAGATTGGGCTGGCCGCCAATTAATGGTTGAAATCGGCCAACTGGCAAAACAGGCAAACGGGGCAGTGTTGGTGCGTTATGGAGACACGGTTGTACTCAGCACAGCAACAGCTTCAAAAGAACCAAAAAACTTGGATTTCTTTCCACTGACAGTTAATTATGAAGAACGGTTATATGCGGTAGGAAAAATTCCCGGCGGATTTATTAAAAGGGAAGGCCGCCCGAGTGAAAAGGCGATTCTTGCCAGCCGGTTGATCGACCGGCCGATTCGGCCTCTTTTTGCGGATGGTTTCCGTAATGAAGTCCAGGTAGTCAGCATGGTTATGAGTGTTGACCAGGACTGTTCCTCTGAGATGGCAGCGATGTTTGGTTCATCATTGTCTTTGTCAATTTCGGACATTCCATTCGGTGGACCGATTGCCGGAGTCAACGTCGGCCGTGTCGACGGAGAATTTTTGATTAATCCGACAGTCGAGCAAGCTGAAAAAAGCGATATACATTTGGTCGTAGCCGGAACGAGAGATGCCATCAATATGGTTGAAGCAGGTGCTGATGAGGTTCCTGAAGAAACAATGCTCGAAGCGATCATGTTCGGCCACGAGGAAATTAAGCGTTTAGTCGCTTTCCAGGAAAAAATCGCGGCTGAAGTTGGCAAAGCAAAAATGGAAGTCATCCTTTACCAAATTGATAAAGATATCGAAGCCGAAGTGCGCGGATTATGTGAGCAGGATATGATCAAAGCGATCCAGGTTCAGGAAAAGCATGCCCGCGAAGACGCGATTAAAGCAGTGAAAAATAACGTTCTCGAAAAATTTGTGGAACAGGAAGCAGACGATGATACGATCAAGCAGGTCAAAAAGGTTTTGGACAAGCTTGTTAAAGGTGAAGTGCGCCGCCTGATTACAGAAGAGAAAGTGCGTCCGGATGGCCGCGGTGTTGATGAGATTCGTCCACTTTCGTCCGAGGTAGGCATTTTGCCGAGGACGCATGGCTCAGGTCTTTTTACACGCGGACAAACGCAAGCGCTAAGTATCTGTACTTTGGGTGCTTTAGGTGACGTTCAAATTCTTGACGGATTAGGAATCGAAGAAGAAAAACGGTTTATGCACCATTATAATTTTCCTAACTTCAGCGTCGGGGAAACAGGTCCAATGAGAGGACCGGGTCGGCGTGAGATCGGACATGGTGCTTTAGGCGAGCGCGCACTGGAACCGGTTATCCCGCCTGAAAAGGACTTTCCGTATACGGTCCGTCTCGTATCAGAAGTTCTTGAATCGAACGGTTCAACTTCGCAGGCGAGCATTTGTGCAAGCACACTCGCGATGATGGATGCTGGTGTACCGATCAAGGCACCTGTTGCCGGTATTGCGATGGGCCTTGTTAAAACAGGTGAACATTACACGATTTTAACCGATATTCAAGGAATGGAAGACCATTTGGGAGATATGGACTTTAAAGTAGCTGGTACGGCCAGTGGAGTTACAGCTTTGCAAATGGATATTAAAATCGAAGGTTTATCACGCGAGATTTTAGAAGAAGCCCTGCAGCAGGCGAAAAAAGGCCGGATACAGATCCTCGACTCGATGCTGGCAACGATCTCAACACCGAGGGAAGAGCTGTCAACATATGCACCAAAAATCTTAATGATGGCGATTAACCCGGATAAAATTCGCGATGTGATCGGTCCAAGCGGCAAGCAGATCAACAAGATTATTGAAGAAACCGGTGTGAAAATCGACATAGAGCAAGATGGCACGGTCTTTATTTCATCTGTTAACGAAGAAATGAACCAGAAAGCCAAGAAAATCATTGAAGATATTGTTCGTGAAGTAGAAGTCGGGCAAATATATCTCGGCAAAGTAAAGCGGATTGAGAAATTCGGAGCGTTTGTTGAAATTTTTGCCGGAAAAGACGGCCTTGTCCATATTTCCGAGCTTGCTGAGGAGCGGGTTGGAAAAGTGGAAGATGTCGTGGCAATCGGCGATGAGCTTCTTGTCAAAGTGACCGAGATTGACAAGCAGGGCCGTGTCAACTTATCACGTAAAGCAGTATTAAAAGATCAAAAACAAAAAGCAGAGCAATAATAGTTACTCCCCGCGCGAGCGGGGACAGGGAAGAAGCCAGGGACAACCCTGGCTTTTCTTATACAGTGTTCTACCTTGTCCTTCCTTCACATATTTTTTTATGGAAGGAGGAATGTCGGATGAAAAAAACAGGTTTAGTCGTCTTATTTATTGTAATTGCGTTTATATTGGTTAATAACCAAACGATAGATCATTACATTACCGTATTAAAAACAGAGACCCTTTCTGTCGGGAAGCAGAAAAGCCTTTTACGTGAAGAGATAGAACGGAAAGCCCAAGAGTATGAAATCCCTCCTGTCGACGCTAAAATAGACCGGGTTTGGAAAGCGATCCCGGGCTATAACGGACTGAAGGTGGATGTGGAAGCCTCTTACAACAAAATGAAGGGAACCGGGAAATTTGCCGGAAAAGACATTGTTTTTCAACAAACAAGCCCGGCAGTCCATTTGAGTGATCTCCCTGCAGCTCCCATCTATAAAGGCAATCCCGAAAAGCCGATGGCTGCGTTTATCATTAATGTTGCATGGGGAAATGAATACATACCGGATATGCTTGCCACCTTAAAGAAGCGTCACGTTTCAGCGAGCTTTTTTCTGGAAGGAAGATGGGCAAAGCAAAATCCGGAACTGGTAAAAATGATTGCGGCCGCAGGCCATGAAATTGGCAATCATTCGTATTCGCACCCGAATATGGAGCGGCTTGGAACGGCAAAAATTCATGAAGAAATAAAAAAGACGAATGAAGTGATTGAAGCTACTACCGGGATAAATCCGATCTGGTTTGCGCCGCCAAGCGGCAGCTACCGGGATCAGGTTGTCCAGATTGCCGCGGCGATGAAACTAGGAACGGTTATGTGGAGCGTCGATACAATTGATTGGCAGAAGCCTGCACCTCACGTGTTGATCCAGCGCGTTGTTACAAAGGTGCATAATGGGGCGTTAATCCTTATGCACCCGACCGACTCCACTGCAAAAGCACTTGATCAGTTGATCATGCAAATCAACGAGAAGGATATTGAGCTGGGGACGGTTTCTGAAGCCTTAAGTGAAAAAAGATTATTGAAGAAGTGAGAAAATTTCACAACGTAAAGCTAAACCGAAAAACGAATGCAGTTGTCTAAATAAACTGACGAAATACAATTATTAACTGAAATATAAACTTCTTTTTGGAAAAAATAACAACAATAAGCTATACTTACTAAATGCAGTCATACTTGCAGCCGGTCGTTCCAGAACAGGAGGAATTAATTTTGATTAAGAAATATACTTGCCAGAACGGTGTTCGAGTTGTCCTTGAAAATATACCGACCGTCCGTTCCGTCGCAATCGGCGTTTGGATTGGAACAGGATCACGCAATGAGGTACCTGAAATTAACGGCGTTTCGCATTTTTTGGAGCATATGTTCTTTAAAGGAACAACAACGAGAACAGCCCGGGAAATCGCTGAATCTTTTGATAGCATTGGCGGCCAGGTAAATGCCTTCACATCGAAGGAATATACATGTTATTATGCAAAGGTTTTAGATACTCACTCCCAATTTGCCCTTGAAGTTCTTTCGGATATGTTTTTTAATTCGACATTTGTCGAAGACGAATTAGATAAGGAAAAAAACGTCGTTTTTGAAGAAATAAAAATGTATGAAGATACGCCTGATGACATCGTCCATGATCTGTTGAGCAAAGCGATTTTTGAAAAGCATTCCCTTGGTTATCCTATCCTTGGCACTGAAGAAACGCTTCAGTCCTTTACTGGAAATACACTTAGAGAATATATGCATAACACATACACACCGGAAAATGTTGTCGTTTCTATTGCAGGAAACATTTCTGAGTCCTTTATAAAAGAAGTGGAGAAATATTTCGGCAGCTATGAAGGCGGGCAACAACTGGCTTTGGACGAAACGCCCGTATTCCATACAAACCATGTAACCCGAAAGAAAGAAACCGAACAAGCCCATCTATGTGTCGGCTTTGAAGGCTTGAAGGTTGGCCATGACGACATGTACAGCTTGATTGTTTTAAACAATATCCTTGGGGGCAGCATGAGCAGCCGCTTGTTCCAGGAAGTGCGTGAACAGCGGGGACTCGCTTATTCAGTCTTCTCTTATCACTCGGCCTACCAGGACAGTGGAATCGTAACGATTTACGCCGGGACCGGGGCGAAACAGCTTGATGTGTTATCTGCAACAATCCAGGAAACATTAAGCAAACTTAAAGCTGAGGGTATTACCGATAGAGAATTGAATAACAGCAAAGAGCAGCTAAAAGGAAGCTTAATGCTCAGTCTCGAAAGCACGAACAGCCGGATGAGCAGAAACGGGAAAAATGAATTGCTGCTTGGCCGCCATCGCTCCCTGGATGAAATTGTTGAACAAATTGATCAAGTCAGCAAGCAGGGCGTGGATGAAATGGCCAAAAACATCTTTACGGATGATTATTCAATTGCTTTGATCAGCCCTGATGGAGAGCTGCCAAAGCTTCCTGCATAATGACTTTAAATACAGCCTGCCAAATATGGTATGGCTTTTTTTGTTTTAATTTAAGGACATTCCCCTAGTCTAAATCAGCGGTTTGGACGATACATATGTAAAAAATACTTTTTTGCGGGGGATTATACATGAAGCTGAGTGAATTGAGCGGCAAAGAGATTGTTGATGCAAAGCGTGCTGAAAGGCTTGGTGTCCTCGGGCAAACCGATCTGGAAATCAATGAAGCAACCGGACAAATAGAAGCATTGATTATTCCGACCGGGAAATGGTTTGGATTGCGGAAGCAGGGCGGGGAAGTCCGTGTTTCCTGGCGTCACATAAAAAAAATCGGAAATGACATGATAATTATCGATGTTCCCGAAGAGGATCAAAAACTGTAAACCGGCGCTTCTTAGGCCGGTTTTTTTATATTTGCCGAAATGGTGATTTGCACAACTCTCCGCGCACTCGCAGCTATAAAGTGAAGTCCTCCTTTTTGCAGGAAAACTCACCGATTCCCTGTTTCTATCATAATATGTTGGAGTAGTTCAAAACCAAAAACTTTATCATAACACCCGTAGCTATGACGAACGGGATTTTAACCAGTAGGTTGACGGTCGTTCTGGTCGGAAACGATTAGCGATTTTAAAAGCTATGCTGATGATCCCGGTAACATGAGAAAAGTTTCATTCCATATAAGAAGGTGATTGTATTCATGCTGACAGGAATGCAGATCGCAGTTATTGGCGGTGATGCCAGGCAGCTTGAGATTATCCGCAAGTTAACAGAACTGGATGCGAAGCTTTCATTAGTCGGATTTGAACAACTGGACCATGCCTTTACCGGAGCTATTAAGGAAAAAATGGAGGAAGTCGATTTTACAGCAATCGACTCGATTATTTTGCCTGTTCCCGGAACGAGCCTAGACGGCCAGATTGAGACGATTTTTTCCAATGAGAAAGTGTTCATAACAAAAGAAATACTCTCAAAGACCCCGGCCCATTGCACGATCTATTCTGGAATCACGAATTCCTACTTAAATGAAATTACGAAGCAGGCCAACAGGCGCCTTGTCCAGCTTTTTGAACGGGATGATGTTGCAATTTACAATTCGATTCCGACCGTCGAAGGAACAATTATGATGGCGATCCAGCACACCGATTTTACCATTCACGGTTCAACGGTCGTTATTCTGGGATTAGGAAGAGTTGGGATGAGCGTGGCACGAACCTTTCATGCAATGGGGGCTAAGGTAGCCGTTGGAGCGAGAAAGAGCGAACATATCGCACGGATCACCGAAATGGGCTTAACCGCGTTCCACCTTGATGATATCAGTAATATCGTCACCGATGTCGATATTTGCATTAACACTATTCCATATTTAGTTGTCAGTGCATCAGTTATTTCAAAAATGCCCGTCCATACGCTGATTATTGATCTCGCCTCAAAACCAGGAGGAACAGATTTCCGCTATGCGGAAAAACGAGGAATTAAAGCGCTGCTGGCACCGGGTCTACCCGGAATTGTCGCCCCAAAAACGGCAGGGCAAATTTTAGCTAACGTTCTTTCTCAGCTGCTTGGTGAATTTTTACTAAATCGAAAGGAGAAAGAAGTATGAGTTTAAAAGGAAAAAGAATCGGCTTTGGGTTAACAGGTTCACATTGCACATACGACGCCGTGTTTCCGGAAATTGAGAAACTTGTTAATCTGGGAGCTGAAGTGATTCCGGTCGTTACTTTCACCGTAAAAAATACGGAAACCCGGTTTGGAAGCGGGGAAGACTGGGTGCAAAGAATTGAAAATCTGACAGGCCAAGCTATTATCGATTCAATTGTTAAAGCTGAGCCGCTCGGCCCTAAACTGCCGCTTGATTGTATGGTTATTGCCCCGTTAACCGGCAATTCAATGAGCAAGTTCGCCAATGCGATGACGGATTCCCCCGTCCTGATGGCTGCAAAAGCGACACTAAGGAACGGTAATCCTGTTGTACTGGGTATTTCAACAAACGATGCCCTCGGATTAAACGGGGTCAACCTGATGAGATTGATGGCAACGAAAAATATTTATTTTATTCCGTTTGGCCAGGACGATCCCGTGAAAAAACCGAATTCGATGGTGGCGCGAATGACGATGCTTGAAGAAACAATTGTTGCGGCAGTGAACGGTACCCAACTCCAGCCTGTTATAGTAGAAAGATATAAAGATGCCAATTAACAGAACCCTTTTCCGGAACTTGAGGCAAAAAGTTTATTCCTTTAATGAACGAATATGTTAAAATAAATGATATTATGGGGATGGAGTATCGGTGTTGCACACCAAATTGCTTACATTCCCAAAACTTCTCATATTTTTTTATTATAAGATAAAACTGCTGATTTTATACCGGAAGGGGAATTATAGATGGGACAGACTCATGGATTGCATATTGCTGTGGTCGGAGCAACAGGCGCTGTCGGCCAGCAAATGATTAAAACTTTAGAAAATCGCAAATTTCCGATTTCAAAAATAAGCTTGCTATCTTCACCGCGATCTGCCGGCTCAAAGGTTATATTTAACGGTGAGGAAGTGATCGTCCAGGAAGCGAAGCCTGAAAGCTTTGAAGGGGTGGACATCGCCTTGTTCAGCGCCGGTGGAAGTGTTTCAAAACAGCTCGCTCCTGAAGCAGCCAAAAGGGGCGCAATTGTTATCGATAATACGAGTGCTTTTCGCATGGATCCAAATGTTCCACTCGTAGTTCCAGAGGTAAATGAAGATGACCTGCACCAGCATAACGGAATCATTGCCAACCCAAATTGCTCAACGATTCAGATGGTTGTTGCACTCGAACCGGTTCGCCAAAAATACGGCTTAAAGAAAGTGATCGTCTCCACATATCAGGCCGTGTCAGGTTCAGGCGCTGCTGCTGTCGAGGAACTCTATGAACAAACGCGCGCGATTATTAACAATGAACCATTTGAACCAAAACTTTTACCGGTAAAATCAGATAAAAAGCATTACCAGATTGCATTTAACGCGATTCCGCAAATCGATACATTCCAGGACAACGGCTTTACTTACGAAGAAATGAAAATGATCAACGAAACAAAGAAAATCATGCATTTGCCTGAGCTCCAGGTTGCCGCAACTTGTGTCCGCCTGCCCGTTGCCACCGGTCATTCCGAGTCGGTGTATATCGAGGTGGAAAACAGCGGTTTAACTGCGGAAGAATTAAAGGCCATACTTAAAGAAGCACCTGGCATTACGCTTCAGGATGATCCGGACAATCAAATCTATCCTATGCCCGCTGACTGCGTCGGCAAAAATGATGTCTTTGTCGGACGCATTCGCCAGGATCTTGACGAAACAAACGGTTTCCACCTCTGGGTTGTTTCCGATAACCTATTAAAAGGTGCGGCATGGAATTCTGTCCAGATTGCCGAAAGCTTAATCAAGCTTGGACTTGTTAAAGAGGTCAAGTAATCTCATTATCTAAGAAATGCGCAAGCGCCTTGGTCAGCCCCGACAAGCGCTGGAGGGCCTGTCGGTGAAGTTGCTCTATGACTTCATCGGCAGGACTGAAGTGACTCGAGGGGCTAGGCGCTGGAGCTGGACAAAAAAGAAGAATGAGTCAGATAAATTTTAGAGGTGTTACGATGAAGATAATCGTTCAAAAATTTGGAGGCACTTCTGTCAGGGATAAACAAAGCCGGGAAAGCGCAATCCGGCATATTAAAAAAGCCATTTCAGACGGATATAAGGCGGTTGTAGTCGTGTCTGCCATGGGCAGGAGCGGGGACCCTTATGCAACCGATACGCTTTTGTCATTAATTTCCGGAAATGCGAGCAAAGTCAGTAAACGGGAGCAAGACCTGCTTTTATCCGTCGGTGAAACGATTTCAAGTGTCGTGTTTACCAATATGCTGATCGAAAACGGCATAAAGGCAGTTGCGTTAACCGGGGCGCAGGCAGGCTTCAGAACAAACAATGACCATACAAGCGCAAAAATTGTTGAAATGAAATGCGACAGGCTTATAAAAGAGCTTGAACTTCATGATGCCGTTGTCGTCGCAGGATTCCAGGGCTCTGCGAAAAATGGTGACATCACAACAATCGGCCGCGGCGGAAGCGATACATCCGCAGCAGCATTGGGGTCTGCTCTTGAGGCGGAGTGGATTGATATTTTTACGGATGTAGAAGGGATTATGACGGCAGACCCACGGATTGCCGCAAATGCACGGCCGTTATCTGTCGTAACATACAATGAGGTCTGCAATATGGCCTACCAGGGGGCAAAGGTGATTCACCCGCGCGCTGTTGAGATTGCGATGCAGGCGAAAGTGCCGATCCGGATCCGCTCCACCTACACCGATAATCCCGGAACGCTTGTGACGTCGATTAACAAACAGAACAGAGGCAGTGATATTAAGGAGCGCCCTGTCACAGGCATTGCCCATGTTTCAAATGTTACACAAATTAAAGTGTATGCCAAAAAAAATCAGTACAATTTACAGGCTGAAGTTTTCAAAGCGATGGCAAATGAAAAGATCAGCGTCGATTTAATCAATATATCACCAAACGGTGTCGTCTATACTGTTACAGATGAAGTGACCGACCATGCAATCAATGTGCTGGAAAACCTCGGCCATGAGCCTGCTGTCGAGCGGAACTGTGCAAAGGTGTCCGTTGTTGGCGCAGGAATGGCAGGAGTTCCCGGGGTTGCTGCGAAAATTGTTACGGCCCTATCAGAAAAAGGGATTAGAATTTTACAATCTGCTGACAGCCATACAACCATTTGGGTCCTGGTTAAGCAAGAAGACCTTGTAAATGCAGTAAACGCTCTCCATGATGCTTTTCAACTTGAATCCGAAGCATTGGAGTTTGAAAGAACAGATATATAAGAGGTATGAAGGAGTGGAATTATGGTTCTTTTCGGCAGAGTTTCAACGGCTATGGTAACGCCTTTTGATAAAAAAGGGCATGTTGATTTTGCAAAAACGACCCAGCTCGTCAATTATTTAATTGATCACGGGACCGAATCGCTTGTTGTTGCAGGGACAACCGGTGAATCGCCGACCCTTTCTAAAGAGGAAAAGCTGGCTCTTTTCCAGCATGTTGTCAAAGCGGTCGATAAAAGAATTCCGGTGATTGCCGGAACTGGCAGCAATGATACTTATGCATCCATTGAATTAACAAAAAAAGCGGAACAGCTCGGTGTCGACGCTATTATGGTTGTTGCCCCATATTACAATAAACCCAACCAGGAAGGGCTTTATCAGCATTTCAAAGCGATTGCCGAGAGCACAAAGCTTCCGGTTATGGTCTATAATATTCCCGGCAGAGCTTCAGTCAATATTGCGCCGGAAACGGTCGTTCGCCTGTCGCAAATTGCGAATATCGCCGCTGTGAAGGAAGCAAGCGGAGATCTAAATGCGATGACCCATATCATTGCGAATACGGACGATGACTTTTTGCTTTACAGCGGCGACGACGGCTTGACGCTTCCTGTCCTGGCAATTGGCGGTGCAGGCGTTGTCTCTGTTGCATCTCATGTGATCGGTAATGAAATGCAGGAGATGGTCCGTGCTCACTTTTCTGGAAATTTTGCTCAAGCAGCAAAGCTTCATCAAACGATCCTGCCCGTTATGCAAGGATTATTTACATCGCCAAGCCCAGTGCCTGTAAAAACGGCGCTCCAGCTCGAAGGGCTTGACGTTGGTTCTGTCCGCTTGCCGCTCGTCCCGCTTTCGGAACAAGAACGGACGACATTAGCAAACCTATTAAAGACAATTTAAAGCAATATAACACGCAAAACAGCCTAGCCAATGGAATTGGCATGGCTGTTTTTTTGGAGTACGAATGTGTAATAACCTGCTTGTTTTTTGAATTCTGATCAAATTTTTAAAATATATCGTCGACTTCCCCGTTTTCATCGTCAACATTTAAAATATATCGTCAACTTCCCCGTTCTTATCGTCGACTATTAACTATATCGTCAACATCCCCGTTCTTATCGTCGACTTCCCCGTTTTCATCGTCAACATTTTAAAAATATCGTCAACTTTCACGGATTTATCGTCAACTTTACTTAATATCGATTATTTTACATGGTTCGACGATATTCGCATTCGTCTGGAGAAGGCGAGCCAACAATATGGTTGTAAACAATTTCTGTCATCAAGTATAATTGTTGTAACTGATTTTTTGATCGGCGAAAACAACATAGGAGGAACTTACGTGAGTATGACAAGAAATGAAAGTATTAAGCTGATTGCCCTGGGGGGAGTAGGCGAGATGGGCAAAAATATGTACGTCGCAGAGGTGGATGACGACATATTTGTCATTGACGCAGGCTTGATGTTCCCGGAGAATGAAATGCTTGGAATCGATATTGTGATTCCTGATTTTTCATATTTACTGGAAAACAAATCAAGAGTGAAGGCGATTTTGCTGACTCATGGCCATGAGGACCATATTGGCGCCTTGACATATGTACTGCGCAATCTCGATGTACCTGTGTACGGAACAAAGCTTACCATCGCCTTGGCACAGGCAAAACTTAGAGAGCAAGAATTTAACGGAACAGCAGACTTTAGAGAAATCAATTCCGATTCCCGTCTAAACTTTGACCGGGCGGCGGTGACCTTTTTCAGGACAAACCACAGCATTCCTGACTCAGTCGGAATTTGCATCGATACTTCCGATGGCGCTATCGTTTTTACTGGCGATTTTAAATTTGATCAGGCAGCAACCGATCTATATAAACCGGAAATCGGCAGAATGGCCAGTATTGGTGAAAAAGGGGTTTTATGTTTGCTGTCCGACAGTACCGAAGCAGAAAGGCCTGGTTACACCATTTCTGAGTCCGTTGTAACCAAGGAAATGTCCACGGCATTCTATAATGCTCCAGGCCGGATTATTGCGGCATGCTTTGCCTCTGACTTAAACCGTATTCAGCATATCTTTAATGCGGCAGCCGAAAACGGCCGAAAGGTAGCAGTTGTCGGGAAAAGCCTGCAGCGTGTCTATGACATTGCCCTGCAACTGGGCTATATTGAGGTTGATGAAGGTTTAATTATTCCAATCGGCGCCATCGATCAATATGCGGATAAAGACGTCGTTGTTTTGACTACGGGAGAGCAGGGGGAACCGATCGAGGCTTTGCAAAAAATGGCCAAGCAAGACCATAAACAGGTAAATATCCAGAATGGTGATACCGTGATTTTTGCAGCGTCTCCTTTGAAAGGAAGCGAACTGTTTATTCATAAAACGATTGATATGCTGTACCGCGCCGGAGCGCACGTCGTGTCCGGAAAATCGATCACTCAGGTTCCGAGCCATGGCAGCCAGGAAGAACTTAAATTTATGATTAATTTAATGAAACCGAAATATTTCATTCCTGTTCATGGCGAATACCGGATGCTAAAAGCCCACGCCCGGGTTGCCAAAGAATGCGGGATTCCGGATGATCACACAATTATCGCTGAAAAAGGGGATGTATTCGAGATTAAACAAGGCCAGTTGAAAGCGGGCGGCCGCGTTACAGCCGGAAACGTATTAATTGATGGCAGCGGTGTCGGCGATGTTGGCAATATCGTCCTTCGTGACCGGAGGCTTTTATCCCAGGACGGTATCCTGCTTGTTGTGGTGACATTAAGCAAAGGTACACGAAAAATTGTTGCAGGGCCTGAAATCATCTCACGCGGGTTTGTCTACGTGCGCGAATCGGAAAAGTTGATGGAAGACTCAACAGATTTAGTCCGCCAGATTGTCGAAAAAAATATCTCGAAATCTTCCTTCGATTGGACAAGTTTAAAACAAGATATGAGAGATTCACTAAATCAATATTTATATGAGAAAACAAAACGGAGACCGATGATTTTGCCGATCATCATGGAAGTCTACAGTTGAAAACAGGTATGGCCATCTGGCCGTACCTGTTTTTTTGCCTTTGACCGGATTATTTTTTATAACCATAGAATGAAAACTCTGCCAAAGATCATACTAACAGTATTATTTCTTGAAGGGAGAACAGGATATGGATCAAGAAAGGTTTCAAACAGGCTTTAACAACCAGGATGAGACGGAACAGCAAAATGAAGAAAAGGGCTCGACCTTAATCGAAAAAATACAGGAGCTTGGCCAAACGAATGTGCCGCAGCTGTCACAGGATTCAACGATTCATTGTCTGACGATTGTCGGCCAGATTGAAGGGCATTTGCAGCTTCCGCCACAGAATAAAACAACAAAATACGAGCACATCATTCCGCAAATCGTGGCCATAGAACAAAACCCGAAAATAGAAGGACTTCTTGTCATCCTTAACACAGTAGGCGGGGATGTCGAGGCTGGCCTGGCTATTTCCGAAATGCTTGCATCACTCTCGAAGCCAACAGTTTCAATTGTCTTGGGTGGCGGGCATTCTATCGGTGTTCCAATTGCCGTGTCATGTGATTATTCGTTAATTGCCGAGACTGCGACAATGACGATTCACCCGATTCGCCTTACAGGTCTTGTGATCGGGGTTCCGCAAACGTTTGAATACTTGGATAAAATGCAGGACAGGGTGGTGAAATTTGTAACCAGACACTCGAAAGTGAGTGAACAAACCTTTAAAGATTTAATGTTTGAAAAAGGCAATTTAACAAGGGACATCGGAACAAATGTTGTCGGCTCAGAAGCAGTTGAACATGGCTTGATTGATGAAGTAGGCGGAATCGGCCAGGCGATGGGAAAGCTTAATGAATTAATCGAGTTAAAAAGGGCAAGAAATGCGGCGATCATTCAATGATCCTCTATACGATGATGCCTGAAGAGCTGATATTTCCTGCTGAGGGGGACGTCTACAGTAAGCAAAAATTGATTAACTTGGACGGGATCCCGCTTATGGTGGAATTGGATGACGACCAGTCCTACCGGGTAATCCGTGTTTTAAGCAGCGATCCCCAGCACTTTATGGATTCGCGGTGCACACCGGGCGCAAAAATTTCTTTTTGATAATTTCTGGCTGCCTTATGTTTGGACTGGGTATATGGTATAATAATGACAACTCGTTAAGAAGCAGCCAGCTTGGGCTGCTTTCTTAGTTGTCATGGAAGCATGCTATTTGTTTCGACCAGATTAAAACATAAGGTGATAAAATGGCCAAAAGAAAAAGAAGACAGTCAAGAAAAAAAGATCATTTGAAAAGGACGCTGCAATTTGAGCTGTCTGCCCTGATTATTATTGCGCTGGCCGCAATTTCGCTTGCTAAGCTTGGGGCAGTCGGTAAGGGAATTGTCCTATTCTTTCGTTTCTTTATGGGAGAATGGTACATATTGAGTTTAATTAGCCTGATTATTTTTGGCGGATATTTAATGTGGAAACGTGAATTTCCGTTTTTATTTTACAGAAGGCTTGTTGGGATATACATCATCATTGGATCCTTGCTGCTTCTAAGCCATGTTACACTCTTTGAGCTAATGTCAAGCGGTGGGAGCTTTACAAACCCGAGTGTGATTTCAAATACATGGGACCTTTTCCGTATGGAAATAAACGAGCAAACGAGCACTACCGACCTGGGCGGCGGCATGATAGGTGCTGTCCTGTTTGCACTCTTCTACTATTTATTTGATGAAGCCGGGACGAAGGTAATTGCCACAGTATTTATTATCATTGGATTTATTTTGCTGACCGGGAAGACATTTGGGGGTAGTGCAGCAAAATTAGGCGGATTTATATGGGAGTTCGGCAAAAAGAATTGGCTCGCTTTTGTTGCTGATATGAAAGATTCAACGACTCGTCGCAGAGAACGAAAAGCAGCAAAAAGATTGCAGCGGATGGAGCAGCGCAATCGTGTACAAGCTGAACAGGATAATCAGGCTGTTACGGCTCACGACGGACCGGAAACGAGGGAAGAACGGCCTTCTGAACCAATCATTTCAAGCTTTGCGGAAAGAGCCTATCCGACGCCGCCAGTAGAAGCGGAAAGCGGCAAATCGGAGCAACGGAATCGATCTGCCGAAGACGATTCTGCACCGCCAATGACGTTTACTGAAGTGGAAAATACTGCCTATGAACTTCCGCCTGTAAGCCTGCTAAAGCACCCGCGCCAAACAGATCAAAGTGGAGAATACGAACTCATCCACGCAAATGCTGCCAAGCTGGAGCGAACTTTCCAAAGCTTTGGGGTGAAAGCGAGGGTAACACAAGTACACCTAGGGCCGGCCGTAACGAAATATGAGGTCCACCCGGATGTTGGTGTGAAGGTAAGCAAAATTGTCAGCCTCAGTGATGATCTTGCGCTTGCCCTTGCTGCTAAAGATATTCGCATCGAGGCACCGATACCTGGTAAATCGGCAATAGGCATCGAAGTGCCGAATTCAGAGGTTGCGATGGTTTCGTTGCGGGAGGTTCTTGAAGCAAGGCAAAATGACAGGCCGGAAGCAAAGCTGATGATTGGCCTGGGCCGGGATATCACCGGCGAAGCCGTTTTGGCGGAGCTTAATAAAATGCCCCATCTGCTTGTCGCCGGGGCAACCGGAAGCGGAAAAAGTGTCTGTATCAACGGAATCATCACGAGTGTGTTAATGCGGGCAAAACCACATGAAGTGAAGCTGA
The DNA here is from genome assembly GCF_002860225.1 of Bacillus sp. V33-4. NCBI lineage: Bacteria > Bacillati > Bacillota > Bacilli > Caryophanales > Bacillaceae > Bacillus > Bacillus sp. V33-4. Next base: position 1,069 of record NZ_PGVC01000004.1, on the reverse strand, counting down.
TGATGATTGACCCGAAAATGGTCGAGTTAAATGTATATAATGGAATCCCGCATTTACTCGCTCCCGTTGTTACCGATGCAAAAAAGGCTTCCCAGGCTCTAAAAAAAGTTGTCAATGAGATGGAAAGGCGCTACGAGCTCTTTTCCCATACAGGCACTAGAAATATCGAAGGATATAATGACTATGTAAAAAGGCAAAACGCAGAAGAAGAAGCGAGCCAGCCGCTTTTGCCATATATTATCGTCATCGTTGATGAGCTCGCCGATTTAATGATGGTAGCTTCTTCAGATGTTGAGGACGCGATTACTAGGCTGGCACAAATGGCACGGGCCGCAGGCATCCATTTAATAATTGCAACGCAGCGTCCGTCTGTTGATGTCATTACCGGGGTCATCAAGGCGAACATTCCTTCCAGAATTGCTTTCGCTGTATCATCGCAAACCGATTCGCGAACGATCCTTGATATGGGAGGGGCTGAGAAGCTGCTCGGCAGGGGGGACATGCTGTTCCTGCCGGTTGGAGCTTCGAAGCCGGTTCGGGTCCAGGGCGCGTTTTTGTCGGATGAAGAGGTTGAAGATATCGTTGATTTTGTGATTGCCCAGCAAAAAGCCCAATATCAGGAAGAAATGATTCCCGACGATATCCCGGAAAATACCACTGAGGTTGATGATGACCTTTACGAAGAAGCGGTTGAACTGATTGTAGATATGCAAACAGCCTCTGTATCGATGCTGCAAAGACGATTTAGAATCGGTTACACCAGGGCAGCCCGTTTAATTGACGAAATGGAAGCAAGAGGGGTTGTCGGTCCGTATGAAGGAAGTAAGCCTCGGGCCGTACTGATCTCAAAACCGAAAGAAGAAGCAAGCTCATAAGAATGTGACAACTGCCTTGCGGAACAAGCAAACAAGCAAACATCGCGTGGCCTATCTCGGACACAAGCACACATCGCTTGTTTCTATCTTGTAAACAAACCCAAAAGCCGGCTAGTCCGGCTTTTGTTATGTACGCGTGCCCAGCAAGCCGTTAATTGCTAGTTGGTGAAAGTCCAACCCGAGTAAGTGTCAAG
>NZ_PGVC01000039.1:0-41311 GCF_002860225.1 Bacillus sp. V33-4 | reverse complement strand
CTTATAAACCCTCTGATATCAATGTATTTGCTTGATTTATATATTTAATTTTTGACAATACGGTCTCATATATGGGGGTGATGGAATGAAAGATCACTTGATTCGAGATCAACTAAAAAGGCCGTTAAGGGATTTGCGAATATCTGTAATCGACCGCTGCAATTTCCGCTGCCAGTATTGTATGCCTGCTGAAATATTCGGCCCTGACTTTCCGTTCCTGCCAAAAAGCGAATTGCTTGCTTATGAAGAAATTGAACGGCTTGGACGGGTCTTTGTCGGGCTCGGTGTTGAAAAAATCCGCTTAACAGGCGGAGAACCCCTTTTGCGTAGGGATTTGCCTGTATTAGTAAAAATGCTTGCTGATATTCCAGGGTTGGATGATATTGCATTGACCACTAATGGAGTGTTACTGCCTAAACTTGCAAGCGATCTGAAAACTGCCGGCTTAAAACGGGTCAATGTCAGCCTCGATAGTCTTGATGATGAGCTGTTCGGCCAAATTAACGGCAGAAACGTCGGCGTCGGTCCGGTCTTAAAAGGCATTAATGCTGCCAAACAAGCGGGACTGGGCGTCAAGATCAATATGGTCGTCAAAAAAGGCTTAAATGAACATGAAATAGTGCCAATGGCGAAGTTCTGTAAACTGGAAGGCCTGGAGCTTCGTTTTATTGAATTTATGGATGTCGGCAGCACAAATGGCTGGAAAATGGATGATGTTGTCACGAAAAAAGAAATCTATGAGATTTTGCAAAACCATGAAGCTCTTGAGGCGGTGGAACCTGCCTATTTCGGGGAAGTCGCCAAATTGTATTCATACAAGGATGCTGCCGCCCGTGTCGGCTTTATTCCATCCGTTTCTGAATCATTTTGCTCAACCTGTACAAGGGCAAGATTGTCAGCAAACGGCCAAATTTTCACTTGTCTTTTCAATGGCAACGGCCACGATTTGCGCGACTTTATGAGAGCCGGTGCAACCGATGAAGAGATCAAGGCACGAATCATTTCAATTTGGGAACACCGGAGCGACCGCTATTCAGATGAACGAACAGCAGAAACAATCGCAACCCGCAAGAAAATTGAAATGTCATATATCGGTGGGTGAAGGAACAACTCTGGAAAAGGGTTGTTTTTTTTGTACCGAAAAATTATCTGTTAATTCACGTATTTGAAAAAAATTAAAAAAAACACAAAAAACCCCGTAGAAGATATTGACAGCAATATTAAACTATCATATTTTGGAAATAGATCGCAGTTCCAAAAAACAGGAAAATGAATGATGAATGAAATGGAAGTTTGCTAGTATTTTGGCTGCTGTCCACCTACCGCTTTGTTGGGGGTGGATGGCTGTTCAATATAGGAGGCTAATAATATGAGCATCATTAGTTTGAAGGATATCCAGGTTGTTTATAATAGCTTTCACCCGGTTTATGCTCTTCAGGATGTTACTTTATCGATTGAAAAAGGTGAATGGATCACGATATTAGGTCCATCAGGTTCGGGGAAGACAACCTTGTTGAATGTGATCGGGGGAATGGAGCGTTCCTCCATGGGAGAGGTAGAAGTAGCCGGCATGCTTTTGAACGGGCTCTCTGACGATGCGCTCCAGGATTTCCGCCGCAATAAGATAGGCTTTATTTTTCAGCATTACCGCCTCCTTGACCAATACACGGTACTGGAAAATGTCATGCTCCCACAATGGCCATATCTGCCGAAAAAGGAGATTGAAAGAAGGGCAACGGAGATTTTATCACAGTTGCATATGTCCCATCGGCTTGATCATCTGCCAGGAGAGCTGTCGGGAGGGGAAAAACAACGCACGGCGATTGCCCGGGCGATGGTCCACAATCCTGAAATACTGTTATGTGATGAGCCGACAGGCAATTTGGATGCAGAAAACAGGGATAATATCCTGACATGCCTGGAAAAGCTTCATCAGAATGGCATGACGATGTTAATCGTCACCCACGATGAGGAGGTTGCAAAGTACGGAGACAGGAGTTTGTTTTTGCGTGACGGGATTCTGAAAGAGAGGGTAGGGTTTGTTTGACATGAATAGCTCAATTTGGGTCGTTACGCTTGTTTCGGCATTATGTTTCTTCATCCTGGTTTTAATCGCAGCGTCGATAAATATCGTTATCCTGTTAAAGAAAAACTTGGGCGATACGCTGCAGTTGCGAAGAAAAAGAGCGTTTGACAAAGGCGCGTCTCTGTCGGCTAACATGACGAAGTAGATAAATAACAATAGGTAGCTTGTAGACAAAAACCTTGCCGGCTCGAGTCCGGCAAGGTAGTCAGGAAAGTCATCTATTAATTTGCAGTCAGGTAGCGCGGGAAGAGAATATTATTTTCAAGATGGACATGCATGAATGTTTGCTCTTCCAGCATTTCGAGACGTTTATAGACTAAACGGTAGGTTCCGCACGCATCGAGAGGCGGCGTGAAATCGGAAGTGATATCGCGCAGTTCCTTTAAAATTGCGCCTGCATGATCATGTTCTTTTTCAAGCTGTCTAATTTCCTCCAAAATCCGGGTGCGCTCTGCCTCAGGGGCTGTTTCGAGCTTCAGCAACAATGGGAAAATGCTTTCTTCTTCTTTTGCTGTATGCTCAAGCAGCTCTTTCTTTAATTCATAATAAAGCTCATATACTTTCAGGAGTTCCGGGCGGCGGTCGCCATGAACCCTGGACACTTTAGTTACATAAGGACTGAGCTGTGACAATTCCTCTTCCAATGGACGATGGAATTTTTCTTTGATTTGCTCGATCAGTTCAGCGGAGCCCGTAGCCATCCACGTTTTTATATCTGCCGGTTCATTCCCGCTCTTTTGATAAACTTCATTTAATTCTTCCATTAATGAATCCACGTCGACATTGCGCTGTGCTGCAGCATCGTTAAGGGGGATATTGCCTCCGCAGCAAAAGTCAATTCGATGGCGTTTAAAAATATCGCTGGATTTAGGCAGCTCATTTACAATATCTTTTACAAGTGATGTTGCTGAAAATGGCAAACTCATTATGCTTCCTCCTTAAAATCATTAAATGTTTTGATCACACCTTAACAATAAAGGATTATGATTGTTTTGAAGGTGACGCATATCACACTTAGCGATTTTTTTCTGTTTCTACTCCGTAAAGCTTGAAAACGGAGCTTTTTAATGAATGAAGTGGCAAAACAGAAGCATTTATTCCGAAAACTGCTGTGATGTTTGTCATGATCTCCTGTTTCGTATACCCTATATAATAAAGAGGCAAAAAAGAACGTTAATTTGCCGTTGTAAGTGCAGGTAGGAGCTGATGAATGATGGTTGAAAGAAGAAAACCGATTTCTATCGGGGAAGCAGTACAGAGAGTGATGAACTATGCGAAGAATGGAAAGACAGAATACATATCGATTACGAATAGCTATGGCCGCTATCTTTCTGAAGATATAATCGCAACCCATGACGTACCTCATTTTGACCGGGCCCCATATGATGGGTTTGCGGTTCGCTCCATCGACACAGTCGGAGCTTCCCAAGAAAACCAGGTTGAATTTGAAGTGATTGATCATATTGGTGCCGGTTTGATCACATCCAAAAATGTCGGGCCGTTTCAGTGCGTCCGCATTATGACCGGAGCACAAATGCCGGAACAGTGCGATGCTGTTGTAATGCTCGAATTGGCAAAAGAGATGGAGCGTGATGGCAAAAATTATATGGCTGTTAAACGCGCATCGAAAAACGGTGAAAATATCTCTTTCCGAGGCGAAGATGCGAAAGAAGGAGACGTTCTTGTTAAAAAAGGAACGTTTATCAATCCGGGCATCCAGGCTGTGCTCGCAACTTTTGGATACGCACAAGTTCCGGTCGCGCAAAAGCCGGTCGTTGGCCTGTTCGCAACCGGAACAGAGCTCCTTGAAGTGGAGGAGCCGTTATCACCTGGTAAAATTCGCAACAGCAATTCGCATATGATTTCGGCCCAGATTGAGCGGGCAGGAGCAGAAGTTCATTATTTTGGCAAGCTGCCGGATGATTTTGATATTTGTTTTGAGGCTGTAAAAAATGCTTTGGATAAGGTTGATATGCTTGTCACAACTGGCGGTGTATCGGTAGGGGACTTCGATTATTTGCCGGACATTTACGAAAAATTGCAGGCAGAAGTGTTATTCAATAAAGTCGGGATGAGGCCGGGCAGCGTGACGACCGTTGCCCAATATCAAGGAAAGCTCCTGTTTGGTCTTTCCGGAAATCCTTCCGCCTGCTATGTCGGATTCGAATTGTTTACAAGGCCAGTGATCCGTACACTGCTGTTCTCAGAAAAACCGCATTTACGTAAAGAACAAGCGATTCTTACCGCTAATTTTCCAAAAGCCAATCCGTTTGCACGTTTTGTCAGGAGCGCCCTTGATTTTCAGGAAGGCAGGCTGACTGCCTCTCCAAGCGGTGTTGATAAATCAAACATCGTCATGAGCCTTGCCGGCGCAGACTCGTTGATGATTTTACCTGGGGGCACAAGGGGATTTGCAGCGGGGGATGAAGTGGAACTGTTGTTGCTTGAAGACCAAACCGGCAGCGAGTGGCCATGGTAAAACCTGTTGTATTCCAGGCTTGCGGTTTTCAAAACAGCGGCAAGACATTGCTGGTGACGAACTTGGTTTCAAGCCTGTCCAAAAGCGGTTTTACGACCGTGACGATTAAACACCATGGCCATGGCGGAAAACCAGATCTTCCAGTCGAAAAAGACTCAAGCCGCCACATAACGGCTGGCGCGGCTGCTTCTCTCGTTGAAGGTGGGGGCAGAGTCATAATCCATGGCGAAAATGCCAGCTGGCCACTAACTAAAAAGATAGAATTTATGTCCTTTTTTGAGCCCGACTTTATCATTGTCGAAGGGCATAAGCATGAAAATTACCCGAAGGCTGTTTTATTAAGAAGAGAGGAGGATCTTTTCCTCCTCAAACAGCTGCAGGAGGTTAAGGTAATCCTTTTTCATAAAGCGCTTGAAGGGCACAGCGAATTGGCCGGTTTACATATTCCATGTTTCCCGGCAGGTGGACATGAAGGAGTGCAATGGATTACCCGCTTTTTAACGGAAAAAGCACACAGCTAGTATGAGCATTTGTAATGGGGTCCATTGGGCCCTTTTTTATGGGAATGAAACAGAAAAAACATGCAAAAATCGAAAAATAACTTGATATTTTGTGATTAGTTTCACTTATTACATGCCGAAAATTCTATACAGTTAAAGTAGTATAGGTATAGGAGAGATCATTATGAAGTTATTTTTGCCAAAACAGCACGGAGCCTGGGCGATGCTGATCATTCCTTTTTGGCTGAGTGCAGCGGCTGCGGGGATTCAATGGGAACACATTCCTTTTTTCTTTGGCTGGCTCCTTTTATATTTAGCGACATACCCAATGCTCTTATTATTCAAAAAAAAGAAAGTGAAATTCTATATAAAGTGGACACTCATTTATCTCGTCCCTGCTTTAATTCTGCTAGCGATTCCTTTATGGGCAAGGCCATCACTAGTTATTTTCGGTCTGTTGATGATTCCACTCTTCTTCGTTAACATTTATTTCTCAGGCAAGAATCAAGACCGGGCCCTATTAAACGACTTCAGCGCTATCTTTGTGTTTGCGATTGCCGGGCTTGCGAGCGGGTATTTAAGCGCCGGAATGATTTCAGAGGACTTGGTTTTGATTTTTGTAGCATCGGTTTTGTTCTTTGCAGGGAGTACGTTTTATGTGAAAACAATGATCAGGGAAAAGAAAAGCCGTTTATATAAACGAATTTCCTGGACATATCATGCCCTAGTACCGATTATTTGGCTTGTGCCCGGGCAATGGCTGATTGCGTTTGCGTTTTTGCCGAGCCTGCTGAGAGCATTTGCTTTTTACGGAAAGCCATATTCTATCAAAAAAGTTGGCATTCTCGAAATCGCCAATGCGGCTATTTTCTTTATTGTAATGCTGATCGCAATTATTTAGGCAAAGATAAAAAAGCTTCATGGCTGGTTTCAGTTTGCCATGAAGCTTTTTTCGGTTACTCGATATTACAAATATCAACCGGGCAGTTTTCACAATCGATTTCAAGCTTTAAATAATCGAGATCCTGAATCGTAATCAAGCTTTTATCCATGCTGATAATGTCATTTTTGCGCAGTTCGCTGAGTAGCCGGTTGACCACTTCTCTAGAGGTGCCGCAAAAGTTGGCAAGGTCCTGGTTGGTGAGGGGAACGTTGATTAAAATCCCGTTTTTTCTGGCAACTCCGTAGCTGTTTGATAAACGGATTAACGTTGAATATAAAGCGCCTTTTTTTCCATGCAGGACTAGATCGCGAAATTTTGTTTGCGTTTTTCGATGCTGTCCGCTGAGCCATCTCATGAATTCCAGCGCTGCACGGCTGTTTTCGGCCAGCTTTTCCTCGAGATCGTCTCTATAAATCACTGCCACTTCGCCGCTTTCGACTATTTTTGCGCTCAGCATATATTTAGGTGCAGGACAAAACAAAGAAAGCTCCCCGATTAAATCTCCTTCGGAACACATTCTTAACGTCAATTCACGGCCATCGGGAACCATCTTACTGATTTGCACTTTTCCGCTTTGAATCAGGAAAAGCTCAGCGGCATTTTCCCCTTCCTGAAAAAGGAATGCCCCCTTTTCCGTTTTCCGCATATGATGCACCATTTGGAAGATCTCTGTTAATTCAGCCGAAATTTCTGCCATTACCTGCATGTTTTAACCACCTTTTGAAGGTGCGAAACTGTCTCGCTTTTAAATATTTTAAAAATAAAAACTATTTATCGTCAACTGTCTATAACATAAAAATATAAAACAGTTTAAAAATTTAGTTTTTACGGTTGCTTTCTTGAAAGTAAATTCTTATAATAAGAGAAACATATTTTTCATAAATATAAGTTTTTATGATTAAATATACATTTTTCTTGAGGGGGAAATGCATGAACGTTTCTATTATCGGAACAACCGGGTATGGTGGTGCTGAATTATTAAGGATTTTGCATTCTCACCCTGTATACAATATACAATCAATTCATTCAACAAGAGAAGAGCTTCCGATCAGTGAAGAATATCCGCACTTAACAGATATCCTAGATCATCGGCTTGAAAAAATTGATCCCCATAAAATCGCTGAACATTCCGAGCTTGTCTTTTTGGCTACTCCATCAGGAGTTTCCGGCAAGCTTGCCGAGGCTTTTGCGGACTCGGACATTCAAATTGTTGATTTATCAGGGGATTTGCGCTTAAAACAAAGCGGCGTCTATAAAAAATGGTATGGACATAATGCGGTCGATCCGAAAATCATTAATGAGGCTGTGTACGGATTATCAGAGTGGAACAGTCAGGATGTAGCCCGGGCAAGGATACTGTCCAATCCCGGCTGCTATCCGACAGCTGCTTTACTTGGGCTGGCTCCTGTCGCGATGAATAAATTGATCGATCCCGCCATGATTATTATCGATGCAAAGTCAGGAGCTTCTGGGGCGGGGCGCGCAGCTTCAAAAGGAAGCAACTTTTCAGAAGTAAACGAAAATATAAAAATTTATAAAGTTAATCAGCACCAGCATATCCCGGAAATTGAACAGCAATTAAATGTGTGGAATGAAGCGATTGGCAACATCACGTTCAGCACGCATTTACTGCCGATCACAAGGGGAATTATGGCAACGATGTATGTTAAACTGCTCCAACCTGTTTCGACAGAGGAAATAACTGATTTATACAGGGAAATGTATAAAAATCATCCATTTGTCAGAATCCGGCCAGTTGGTACTTATCCGTCGATCAAAGAGGTTGCCGGCTCCAATTATTGTGATATTGGCTTGAATTCGGATGAAAGAACAGGCAGGCTGACGATTGTGTCGGTGATTGATAATTTAGTGAAAGGGGCGGCCGGGCAGGCTGTCCAAAATGCAAACATCATGAATGGACTTGATGAAAAAGCCGGTTTAGAATTTGTACCATTTTATCCGTAACAAAGGGAGGCTAGAATATTTTGCAAACAATTACCATGAAAAAGGGAATAAAAGCGATCACAAAAGGGAGCATCCTGTCACCAAAAGGCTTTAGCGCCGATGGAGTTCATGCCGGCATGCGTTATGCAAAAAAAGATGTGGGCGTGATCGTCAGTGATACTCCGGCAAGCTGCGCTGCCGTTTATACAACAAATCTCTTTCAGGCTGCACCGCTAAAGGTGACAATGGAAAGCATCGAGCAAGCAGGCCTGGTGCAGGCGGTAATTGTAAACAGTGCATGTGCGAATGCATGTACAGGAGAACGGGGATTGGCAGACGCTTATAAGATGAGGGAACTAACAGCCCGAAAGTTTAATATAAAAGAAAATCATGTCGCAGTTGCTTCGACTGGAGTGATTGGTGAATATTTACCGATGGACAAAATTGAAAAAGGAATTGCCGGGTTGTCTCCCGGTGCAGCTGAAAGCAACGCTGAAAGCTTTCAAACTGCTATTCTCACAACGGATCTGGTCATGAAAAAATCGTGCTTTTCCGTAGTAATTGATGGAAAGACCGTGGTAATGGGCGGCGCAGCAAAAGGGTCGGGAATGATCCATCCAAACATGGCGACGATGCTTGCCTTTGTAACAACGGATGCCAACATCGCTTCCGACCACTTGAGTGCGGCTCTGAAAGAAGTGACCAACCGAACCTTTAACCAAATAACCGTTGATGGGGATACTTCGACAAACGATATGGTGCTCGTCATGGCAAATGGAAAAGCCGGCAATGAAGCGCTGTCGCCTGAACATCGTGACTGGCCATTGTTTGTCGAGTTGCTTGCTGAAAGCTGTGAAAGCCTGGCAAAGCAAATTGCGAAAGATGGAGAAGGGGCAACAAAGTTGATTGAAGTGAACGTAACCGGAGCAGCTGACAACTACGATGGCAATATGATTGCCAAGCAAATCGTTGGCTCAAATCTCGTCAAAACTGCTGTATACGGTGCGGATGCAAACTGGGGACGGATTATTTGCGCAATCGGCCAAAGCTCAGCCAGTCTCAATCCTGCTGCCGTTGATATATCGATCGGCCCGATTAAGATGCTGTCCAAAAGTGAGCCGCAGCCATTTTCGGAACAAGAGGCGACAGAGTATCTGAACAATGACTTTATTCAAATATTTGTCGATATCCACTCAGGAGACGGAGCCGGCAAAGCATGGGGGTGCGATTTAACCTATGACTATATCAAAATTAATGCAAGCTACCGAACATAATGTGAACAAGATTATCGTCATTAAATGCGGGGGCAGTGTTATTGACTTGCTGACACCTTCCTTTTTCAACAGCTTGCACGAGCTTGACAAGCAAGGCTGGCAATTTGTATTCGTCCATGGCGGCGGCCCTGATATCAATAAGCTTCTCGCACTGTACGATGTTGTACCTGAATTCCGAAACGGCCTGCGGAAAACAACAGCAGAAACGATGCAGGTTGTTGAAATGGTCTTAACGGGGCAGACAAATCGAAAACTGGCTGAACTTCTCGGCCAGTACGGTTTTAATCCGATCGGATTAAGCGGAAGTGATGGGAATTGCCTAAAAGCCAGGTTTATTAACAAAAAGGAACTCGGATTTGTTGGCGAGGTAATTGAAGTTAACCAAAGCGTAATTAACATGCTGTTAAAGGAAAATTTCACTCCTGTGATCACCCCGGTCGGTGTCACAACGGACGGGACAAAGCTGAATATTAACGCTGATTATGCCGCTGCAGCGGTCGCGCTCGCTTTACAGGCAGAATGCTGTTTATTCGTGACCGATGTAGAAGGAATCATGATAGGAGGTTCTGTAGTATCTCATATAACGCCTGAAGAGATTGATGCATATATTTTAGAAGGCCAAATTTATGGCGGTATGGTTCCAAAAGTTGAATCAGCGCTTACCGCTGTTAAACGAGGTGTGAAAAATGCGATGATCGCGTCAGGAAAGGGCGCCATTTATGAAGATGAGCAATGGAAAGGTACGACTATAAGCAGAAAAGCGAGGTCTGATGATGAGTTATCTGTTTCCAACATATACAAAGTGGGAAGTTGAACCGGCTTCGGCGGCAGGCACGATTTTAATAGATAAAAACGGGAAGCGCTACCTCGACTTTACGTCCGGAATTGGTGTATGCAATCTCGGGCACAGGCCAAAGCCGGTTGAGGATGCGATCCAGAAGCAATTAGATCAATACTGGCATTTATCAAATTTATTTGTGATTGACAAACAGGAAGCCGCCGCGAAAATGCTTGCTGATGCAGCAGGGCTTGACTTGGTGTTTTTTGCGAACAGCGGTGCAGAGGCAAATGAGGCAGCCATTAAGCTTGCCCGTAAACAAACGGGAAAGCATAAAATTATCACCTTTAAAAATTCTTTTCATGGACGCACGTTCGCAACGATGGCGGCGACAGGACAGGAAAAAGTTAAAGTCGGTTTTGGGCCGATGCTTGAAACGTTTGTGACAATTCCCTTTAATGACATTGCTGCCCTTGAAAAGGAAATGTCCGATGATACAGCAGCTGTCATGCTTGAGGTGATCCAGGGCGAAGGCGGAATCATCACCGCTGAAGAACAATTCCTGGCAAAAGTAGCCCATTTATGTAAACAGCATCAAGCCATGCTGATTATCGATGAAATTCAGACAGGAATAGGCAGAACCGGTAAACCGTTCGCGTTCCAGCATTTTGGGCTGAAGCCTGATATTGTCACAACGGCGAAAGGCTTGGGAAGCGGGCTTCCAATCGGAGCAGTGATTGGAAAAGGAAATCTAAGCTCTGCATTCGGCCCGGGCAGCCATGGCTCAACCTTTGGCGGAAACCCGCTCTCAGTTGCCGCAGCCACTGCTACGATGGAGGTTGTTTTTCAAGACTCCTTCCTGGCAGAAGTGAAAGAAAAAGGCGAATACTTGGCAAAGGCATGCTCAGCTTTATTATCATTGCCCCAGGTGAAAGAAATAAGGGGCCTTGGCATGATGCTGGGGATTGGATTAAGCGTCAACGTCCAGGACACGCTCGCAACATTAAGAAAAGCAGGGTTGCTGGCTTTGCCGGCAGGAGAAAATGTACTGAGGCTGCTACCGCCGCTTACTGTTACCGAACAAGAAATCAATGAAGCGGTAGCGATGATCCAAAACACATTAACCAATCAATCATTAACGGCCGTTCAAGGCTAAATTTTTTGATGCGTAATGCATAAAAAATATATAAAAGTTATAAATATGCAAAAAAGTGAAGAGGTGTGCAAGTTGAAAGGTTCCCTTTATTTGAAGAGCGGAGAGTGTTTTGAAGGAGAATGGCTTACAGCCGTCCCTGAACAGCATATACAGGGAGAAATCGTCTTTTTTACCGGGATGACAGGTTATCAGGAAGTGCTTACAGATCCTTCTTATAAAGACCAAATTATTGTGTTCACATATCCGCTGATCGGCAATTATGGAATCAATCAGGAGGATTTTGAAAGCAAAATCCCGCATGTCGCCGGCGTTATTGTCTATGAATCACACGAAGCAGCCTACCATTATGAAGCAAAATGGACATTGAAGGAATATTTGCAAAAGTGGAATATCCCGATGCTCGGCCGGGTTGATACGAGAGCATTGGTGAAGAAAATCCGCAATGAAGGCACGATGCCTGCCTTATTAACCGCAGAAAAGCATGCTGAGAAGTTGATCCGGCTTAATACTGATCTTGGCTATAAAGTACGCAGCGTGTCCGGGACGGAAGCGAAAATGTATGGAGATGGTGATTTTCATATTGTTTTGATTGATTTTGGCTATAAAAAGTCAATTTTATCGTCTTTGCTGGAGCGAAATTGCCGGGTCACAGCCGTCCCTTTCGATACGCCGGCAAAGGAGATTGAAAAATTTCATCCTGATGGAATCCTGTTATCTAACGGACCGGGGGATCCAAAAGAGTTGGCAGGCTTAATGCCTGATTTAAATAAACTGCTCCGCCGTTATCCAACACTCGGCATTTGCCTTGGACACCAGCTTGCAGCGCTCTCTTTTGGCGGCAATACTCAAAAGCTCGCGTTTGGGCACCGGGGTGCAAACCATCCGATTAAGGATATTAAAACAAACTCAGTGTTAATGTCGTCGCAAAATCACAGCTATGTTGTTGAGGAGAAAAGTTTGCGGGGAACAGGCTTCAATGTCCGTTTTTATCATTTGCATGACGGGTCCATTGAAGGTCTTACCCATCAGGATTATCCGGTCCAAACGGTTCAGTTCCATCCCGAATCGAATCCAGGACCTGCTGACGGAGAATACATCTTCGATGAATTTATCGAGCTTATCAAAACAAACAACGGGAGAATTTTTGCATATGCCTAAAGATACGAGTATTCAGTCCATTCTTCTCATTGGCTCCGGGCCGATCATCATTGGCCAGGCCGCCGAATTTGATTATGCGGGAACACAGGCATGCCTGGCTCTGAAAGAAGAGGGTTATAAAGTTATTTTAGTAAACAATAATCCGGCAACGATTATGACTGACCACAGCTTTGCCGATGCGATTTATTTTGAGCCGCTGACAGCTGATGTTCTTGAGAAAATCATTGAAAAAGAACGGCCTGATGGAATGCTCGCAACACTTGGCGGCCAAACCGGATTGAATCTGGCTTTCCAGTTAAGCGAAAATGGTGTTCTCGACAAGTATAATGTCAGACTGCTGGGAACTTCAATTGAGTCGATTAAGAAAGGCGAGGACAGGGAGGCCTTTCGCGAGCTGATGAAAGAGCTGGGAGAGCCGGTGCCAGACAGCACGATTGTTACATCTTCAAAAGAGGCGCTGCAATTTGCCGCAAAAATCGGCTACCCGATTATTGTCAGGCCGGCTTATACTCTGGGAGGAACCGGCGGAGGCATTGCAGACAATCCTGACGACCTCGTCCAGCTCACCATGGGGGGCCTGAAAGAAAGCACAATTGGCCAATGTCTCATTGAAAAAAGCATTGCCGGATTTAAGGAGATCGAATATGAAGTGATGAGGGATGCGATTGGAACTTGCATCACAATTTGTAATATGGAAAATATTGATCCGGTTGGTATCCATACAGGTGATTCAATTGTTATCGCTCCTTCGCAAACGCTGACGGATGAAGAATACCAGATGCTGCGGTCCGCTTCTGTGAAAATTATTTCAAGCCTCGGTATTATTGGCGGCTGCAACATCCAATTTGCCTTGGATCCTGAAAGCAAGCATTACTATTTAATTGAAGTGAATCCGCGCGTGAGCCGATCATCAGCGCTGGCATCAAAAGCAACAGGATATCCAATTGCCAGAATAGCTGCAAAACTCGCTGTCGGCTACTCTTTAAGCGAATTAAAAAACCCGGTCACAAAAGACACGCTGGCCAGTTTTGAACCATCGCTCGACTATGTCGTCGTCAAAATACCTAAATGGCCTTTTGATAAATTTCCAGGCGGAAACCGCACACTTGGAACACAAATGAAAGCGACTGGGGAAGTAATGGGCATTGACCGGAATTTTGAGCGGGCTTTCTTAAAAGCAGTCCAGTCACTTGAAATCAATACGATTGATTTAAAGCACCCTGAAGGAGCACTAAAAACTACTGATGCGTTACTGGAAAGCTTAAAAACAGCCGATGATGAGCGTTTCCTTGTCATATTTGAATTGATGCGCCGCGGTTATGACCCTGTAAAAATACACGAACAAACGAAAATTGATCTATTCTTTTTAACTTGTTTCTCGGGCATGATTGAGCTCGAACAAACGATTGAGAGAACGTCCATTGATTCAGTAACGAAAGACAGTCTGCAGCGCTTTAAGGAAAAAGGTTTTAGCGATAAATTTATCGCACAGCAATGGAATGTTGGCGAAAAAGATGTTCGCAAAAAACGAAAATCGCTCGGTATTCTGCCTGCTTATAAAATGGTTGACACATGTGCTGCCGAATTTGAAGCAAAATCAACTTATTTTTATTCGAGCTACTTCGGTGAAAACGAGCAATTCGCTTCCAATAAACAAAAAGTACTAATCATCGGGAGCGGTCCAATTCGAATCGGCCAGGGAATAGAGTTTGATTATTGTTCAGTTCATGGTGTGTTCTCTTTAAAGGAAGAAAATATCGAAACAATTATGATCAATAACAATCCTGAAACAGTTAGTACTGATTTTGCGACAGCAGACAGGCTTTACTTTGAACCGCTTACTGTCGAATCAATTATGAACGTCATCGAAGCTGAACAGATAGACGGGGTTATTGTTCAACTCGGGGGACAGACCGCCTTGAATCTTGCAGAACAGCTGGAGGAAAATGGAGTTCGCCTTCTCGGCACAAATTCGAAAACAATCGATATTCTTGAGGACAGGGAACGCTTTTACGAGCTGCTGGCCAGTTTGGAAATCCCGCATATTGAAGGTGAGATGGCCACTTCTCCTGAGGAAATAATCGAATCGGCAACACGAATTGGTTTGCCAATTTTGATCAGGCCTTCTTATGTGATTGGCGGACAGGGGATGGAGCTGATCCAATCAGAGGATGAGTTAATGTCTTATTTGAACAATCCAAACATTCCCTATCCCGTCCTGGTTGATAAATTTTTGTCGGCGATTGAGGCGGAGATGGATGTCGTCACTGATGGGGAAAATATTCTTGTCCCAGCGATCATGGAGCATATTGAAAAAACAGGCGTTCATTCCGGTGACAGCATTTCCGTTTTACCCGCCCAGAGCATTGATAAGGAAGCACAAGCAAAAATGCTGAGCTATGCAAAGCGGGTTGTTCAGAAGCTTCACTACAAAGGAATCCTGAATATCCAATTTATTATAGAAGGAGAACGTGTTTACCTGCTGGAGATCAACCCGCGCGCAAGCCGTACAGTTCCAATCGTCAGTAAAGCGACTGGTGTACAGTTGGTGCAAATTGCGACAAAAATATTGCTTGGGAAATACTCTTTGCTGAGTGGCAATGGACTTTTGGACCACGTTCCATATGTATGTGTGAAATACCCCGTTTTCTCCAATTACGCTTTACGGGGAATTGATCCGAAAATCGGTCCGGAAATGAAATCAACCGGAGAGGGAATCAGCTTTGCAGCCAACCTGCCGGCTGCTTTAAGTAAATCCTTTCACGTCGCGATGAAAGCCCGGGCAGAAGGCAAGAACATTGTCTTTTTGCAAGGTGAAAGCACAGAAGAATGGCTCCAGCTTGCAAAAGAGGCGGGAGTAAAACTGATCCAGCCGGAAGACATTGAGAAACAGCTGCAAGCTGCTAGTACCGCCGCTTTTTTCAGCACAGGAAAATCGGATCAAGTTCGCGAGTTACGCGAGCTTGCGGTTAGGAACCGGGTTTTGAATTTTACTGAAACAGAAACACTCACAGCATTTTTAACAGGATTACAAGTTAAAGGTATAACTGTCAACAAGCTTGCTGAATGGCAGGAAATGATGAAGAAGGATGTGACAGCAGTATGATTCCCGTAATAGATACAGGCACAGCAATGAACCTTAAAGGTAAGGATTTTCTGACTCTGGCTGATTTTTCGCCTGAAACGATCAAGGGATTGCTTGCAAAAGCAAAGAAATTGAAAAATTCATTGTTGCTTGGTGAACAGCCTCCCCTGTTAAAGGGAAAGATTTTGGGGTTGATTTTTGAAAAATCGTCAACGAGGACGCGTGTCTCATTTGAAGCAGGCATGCTCCAGCTTGGCGGCAATGCCCTGTATTTGAACAGCCATGATTTACAGCTTGGCAGAGGCGAGACGATCGCTGATACAGCGAAGGTGTTATCGCAGTATCTGGATGGAATCATGATTCGCACCTTTTCTCATCAGACGATTGAGGAGTTGGCATTGCATGCTGATATTCCTGTCATCAATGGGCTAACGGACCTGTACCACCCTTGCCAGGCGCTGGCAGATTTGCTGACGATCGAGGAAAAACACGGCTCACTTAATGGTGTTAAAATTACTTATGTTGGTGACGGCAATAATGTTGCCAATTCGTTAATGATCGGTGCGGCAAAAGTCGGCAGCCACATTACAATCGCCTCGCCAAAAGGTTATGAACCACCTGCCAATGCTGTTGCGATTGCCGAAAAAGCGGCAAAAGAAAGCGGAGCAAAGGTGACAATCTGCAATGATCCTTATGAAGCAGTCAAGGATGCTGATGTCATCTATACCGACGTCTGGACTAGTATGGGCCAGGAAGCAGAAAATGCCGAGCGACTTGAGATTTTCAAAGATTTCCAGGTGAACAAACAGCTTGTCGAGCTTGCAAATCAAGACTTTTTGTTCTTGCATTGCTTACCGGCACACCGCGGGGAAGAAGTGAGTGCCGAAATCATTGACGGCGGGCATTCAGCAGTGTTTGAACAGGCAGGAAACAGGCTTCATGCTCAAAAAGCGCTGCTCGCAGAGATATTAGCTTAAATAGAAGGGGCTGGCAATTGGAATTGCCAGCCCCTGTTTGTTATAATTAGGATAAAAAGGTCAGGAAAGGTCAAGGTGATCGATATGGATTTCAATCAATTGACTGAACGGCTCCAGCAAGGGTTGATCAGGGCACAATCAATTGCTGCCCGGCATGAGCATCAGGAAGTGGATGAATCCCATCTTTTTACAGCTTTAATGGAACCAGGAGATAATTTGCTGCGTTCGGTTTTCGCAAAATTGAAGCTCGATCACGCCCAGTTTATCAATGAACTTGAAAAAGACCTCTTGAAAAAGCCGCGGGTGACCGGAAGCGGGGCGGCGCAAGGGCAGCTCTATATTACATCAGCATTACGGCGCCTCTTTAATGAAGCAGAAGTCGAAATGAAAGCATGGAAAGATGAATATTTATCGGTCGAGCATCTTCTGCTGGCCGCGATTAAAGCAAAGAATTCTATAGCAGGACAAGCATTGAAAAAGCTTGGCTGTACTGAAAAGTTGATTGTAAAAGTACTCAAAGAGATCAGGGGGGACCAACGAGTGACATCGCAAAATCCTGAAGCAACATATGATGTTCTTGAGAAATATGGCAGGGATTTGGTCGCCGAAGTAAAGACCGGCAAAATGGATCCTGTCATTGGAAGAGACAGCGAAATCCGTCACGTCATTCGGATACTTTCACGAAAAACAAAAAATAATCCTGTTTTGATCGGCGAGCCCGGCGTCGGTAAAACGGCGATTGTCGAGGGTCTCGCCCAGCGCATTGTCCGCAAGGATGTACCGGAAGGATTAAAAGATAAAACCGTCTTTGCCCTTGATATGAGTTCTTTAATTGCCGGAGCCAAATTCCGTGGTGAATTTGAAGAACGATTAAAAGCCGTTTTACAGGCAGTGAAAAAAAGTGACGGGAGGATTTTGCTCTTCATCGACGAGCTGCATACGATTGTCGGGGCCGGAAAAACGGAAGGGGCAATGGATGCAGGCAATATGCTGAAGCCGATGCTGGCACGGGGCGAACTTCATTGTATTGGGGCAACTACCCTCGATGAGCACCGAAAGTATATTGAAAAAGATCCGGCTTTGGAACGGCGTTTCCAGCAAGTCCTCGTCCAGGAGCCTGATGTCGAAGACACGATTTCGATATTGCGAGGTTTAAAGGAGCGGTTTGAGATCCACCATGGAGTCAATATTCATGACCGCGCCCTTGTTTCTGCTGCAACGCTGTCAAATCGTTATATTACCGACCGGTTCTTGCCCGATAAAGCGATTGATCTGGTCGATGAAGCGTGTGCGATGATCAGGACCGAAATTGATTCGATGCCTTCCGAATTGGATGAAGTGACCCGCAGAGTGATGCAATTGGAAATAGAGGAGGCTGCACTTAGTAAAGAAACAGATGAGGCAAGCAAAAGAAGGCTTACCACTCTTCAAAAAGAACTGGCCGATCTGCGCGAACGTGCCAATTCAATGAAAGCACAATGGCAGCTGGAAAAAGAAGCAATTCAAAATGTCCGGCAAAAACGTGAGCTGCTTGAAAAGCTGCGCAGAGAGTTAGCTGAAGCTGAAAATCAATATGACTTAAACCGGGCAGCAGAGCTGCGTCACGGAAAGATCCCAGCTCTTGAAAAAGAACTGAAGGAGCTCGAAACAAATGAACGGGAAACTCAAGGCAGTCGTTTTTTGCGTGAAGAGGTTACCGAAGAAGAAATAGCCGACGTTGTCGCAAGATGGACGGGAGTACCTGTTTCAAAGCTTGTTGAGGGGGAACGCGAAAAGCTTTTAAAACTGGAGAGCGTGTTGCATGAACGGGTGATTGGCCAGGAAGAAGCAGTCAGGCTTGTATCAGATGCGGTTTTGCGGGCAAGGGCAGGCATTAAGGATCCAAACCGTCCGATCGGCTCATTCCTGTTCCTCGGCCCTACCGGTGTGGGGAAAACAGAGCTTGCTAAGGCACTCGCCCAATCCCTGTTTGACAGTGAGGATCATATTGTGCGAATCGACATGTCGGAATACATGGAAAAGCATGCTGTCTCACGGCTGATTGGAGCTCCACCGGGCTATGTCGGTTATGAAGAAGGCGGCCAATTGACTGAAGCGGTTAGAAGAAAACCCTACACAGTCATCCTCCTTGACGAAATCGAAAAAGCCCACCCTGAAGTATTTAATATTTTGCTGCAAATGCTCGATGACGGGCGAATTACCGATTCCCAGGGCCGGACAGTCGATTTTAAAAACACTGTGATCATTATGACTTCCAATATTGGCTCGCATTTTTTACTCGAATCACATTCAGACAACGGTGAGCTTGATGAAATGGTCCGGGATCAAGTGAACGGAGCGTTAAAAGCCCACTTTCGCCCTGAGTTTCTTAATCGTATCGATGAAACGATTTTATTTAAGCCTTTAAGGCTTTCCGAGATCGAAGAGATTGTCGCCAAACTTATTGCCGAGCTGCAAACAAGGCTTGATGATCAGGAAATCGTCTTAACGATTTCAGACGAAGCGACACAGTTTATCGCTGCACACGGATTTGACCCTGTATACGGGGCAAGGCCATTAAAGAGGTATATTCAGCGCCATGTAGAGACGAAGCTTGCCCGACAAATCATCGCCGGTGAAATTACAGGGAAAAACAAGGTCCATATTGCCGTTGAAGGAAACGAGTTGGTTCTTAAGTAATCGAAAAAAAAATCATCCTTCTAAAAAGGATGATTTTTTTGTGTATATCGCGGGTAACTGTTTCGTAAACGGGTCAGTGCTTTTCAACAGGGTCATTCGGCAAAATTTGTGTTACAACAATAATTAATACGGTTGCAATGACCGCCAGGATCGATCCGGCAGTTAAGTCAAATTCGGCACCCATCATTGCGCCGGTTACATAATTCAACATTTGGATAAGAAGAAAAGTCCAAAAGAAGGTCCAGAAATAACGCATAGTATTCACCTCATAAAAATTCCTTTTAAGTAACAGCTGTAGTAGCCGCTTTTGCTGTTTTTATTTTATCATAAGAATAGCAAATAATAAATGTGTTAGTAAGCATTTCTCTCAATTAAGCGGCAGGCTTTTTTTAAAATAATCAGCTTTTCCCTATTAGACTGGGCAAACTCCCGTTCAATTTGTGATAGCTGTCATACATTATTATGATTAAAGTGATAAAGGAGTTTTTGAGCATGGAAAACCGGAACTTTCAGTTGGATACCGAATGGAACATGGTTCATTATCCCGAAAAGCCGAATGGTTTCGGTATCTTGATTATTGGAGATGATCGGCAGTTTGTTGATGCGAAAAATAGCTTTTGGACGCAAAATGAGGGTAAGAACACATTGCTTAAAAAGCTTAAAGAGAGCGGATACACAGTCTTCTATTCGAATCTTTACGGGAAGAATTGGGGGAGCAAAAAAGCAGCAAAGCTTGCACATCGATTATATGAACATATCATGAAGAATGAGATATTGAACGAAAAGGTTCATATTTTAGCCGAAGGTATGGGGGCATTAACCGCTTTAAAGCTAGCTTCGGAAATGGGACCTGCTATTCGGTCATTCGTATTTATAAATCCGGTGCTGTCACTAACCCACCATCTTGAACTAGAGAAAGAACATAAGTTTTTCTATAAAAAGCTTGTCAAGGAAATAGCCGCAGCCCACGAAGTAGGGTCGGAAGAAATTGAAGAAACGATTCGTCTTGAAGGCAGGATCCCTGATATAAACGGGCAGATTCCAATGCTGATGATTCATGTGCTGGCTGGGAAGCGCAGCTTTGACCAATTTTCAGCGATGAAAAAGCTTCTGAACGAGTGGAAAGAGAAACAAATTCCTGTGTCGATCTGCTATATTCTCCCGGAAAAAAATCAGCAGATTGGACGCCAGGTTATTAAGTTTTTTAAGAAACATGAAAGTATATTGTAATAAATATAGTGCAAAGTCTGTGAGAAATAATTTACTTTCCTTGAGCATAGGATACAGTGACAGTGGTTCAGGGAGGCATCATAATGGACAAGGCAATTATAATCGGCGCGTTTGAATTTATCGGCTTTAATCTTACTAAACATCTGCTTGATGAAGGTATTGAAGTGGATGGTATTCATACAGATACCGAAAATGAAGGTTTTTTTGTAAATGGAAAACGCCTTGAGATTGGCAGAAATGCTAATTTTAAAGAAATAGAGTTTGAAGATTGGATGAGATCGAAAGACGTTTCGGAGCATCAAACTGTTACGGTCATTTCATTATACGATTATTTTATTAATCATCGGGAATCGCTGTTGTTTTCCGATCACGGTTTGTGCGATAAGCTGCAGAAGATCCTGTCATACCATGCCCGGACAGTATTGTTGCTGCCGGCCCAATATTATTTTCAGAAGGGGTTCACCGATTTTGAAAAAACAGCCGGCAGCGATTTATCTACATTATTAAAGGAAGAAGATCCGGCACTGCTAAAAATCTATTTGCCAACAGTTTACGGGCCTTGGCAATCACCAGCCAGCCTGTTTCAGCAGTGTTTTTTGAAAGAGTTGGACCCGGCGTATTCGATTCCTGAAAATGATCACCGTGAATGGACGGACGATGCGATTTATGTAGATGCTGTTGTTGAGACAATCGGGATACTCATCAACCAAACAATAGCCGGCAGCTTTTTGCTGGCCAATGAAGAAACAGGCCACTGGCACAAATGCGCAGAACTTCTTGGCATAGATAATGCTATCGATCGAAACATCCAGACAAAAAAATTGCATGATAAGAACGACATTGAGGTCCAAAAGGTAAAAATGAGTATAACTGCCCGAGAAGGTATTAAGAAGCAAAAAGAGCACTTGGAAAACTCACTGTTATTTGAGAACGATTAAACCAGAATATGAGATAAAAGGAAAAAAATCTTTTCAATTAATTCACATCGGGGTAGAATGAAAGATATTGAGCATTGACCTTGGGGCTCACAAATATTGTAAGCCCCACTGCTTTTGGGGTGAATGAAAGCGGCTCTTGACGATATTTCGTTCGGATTTGGGAGAGATTCTCTTATTATTTGACAGGGCAAAAAAGGAGCTGCATAACATGCTGAAACGTTTCGTAGTCTTACTCTTATGCCTTCTTTTGCTGGCCGGCTGTGATCAGCCAATAAAATCAGGGGAATTGGAAAAGGTAGGTTTACTCGTGCCCGAAACGATTAACGATCAAGTCTGGGGCACAAAAGGGTACAAAGGAATGCTGAAAATCCAATCCCATTTTAACGTCGATGTTTATTATAAAGAGGACATGAATTCGGAAATGATTGTCGAACGGGCTGTAGAAGAATTTGCCCAAAAGGGAGTCAATTTAATTTTCGGGCATGGCAATGAATATGCAGTTTATTTTAACCATCTATCGGAAAAATACCCCGATATTCATTTCGTAAGCTTCAATGGCGACGCCCAAAACGAAAATACAACCAGCTTGAATTTTGAAGGGTATGCAATGGGTTTTTTCGGGGGAATGGTTGCCTCCCATATGTCAAAAACAAAACGTGTTGGCATCATTGCAGCGTATGAATGGCAGCCTGAAGTGGAAGGCTTTTATGAGGGTGCCCTTTTTGAAGATAACGAAGTGAAAGTTGAGATTGAATACGTCGGGCACTGGGACGATGACCAGGGCGCAATTCTTTATTTGGACAAGATGATTGATGAAGGGGCAGATGTCATCTATCCCGCAGGTGACGGCTATAACGTGCCGATTATTGAAAAAGTAAAAGAACACGGGCTCTATGCCATTGGTTATATTTCCGATCAAGCAGACCTCGGAGAAACGACGGTTTTGACGAGTACGGTCCAGCATGTCGACAAGCTCTATGAAGTTGTTGCAGAAGAATTTGATAATGGGAAACTTAAAGCAGGCAATTTATACTATGATTTCAGCGACGACGTTATAACGCTTGGGGAATTCAGTTCTGATGTCGATAAAGAATTCGAAAACGAAATTCACAAGCATATCGAAGTGTATCGTGAAACCGGCAAACTGCCAAATGAATAAGGATTATGATGGAGGTTTTTACTTTGCAAGATAAAACGATGGAATTTATGCAGATTGCCATGAAATATCTGCCTGAAGCAAAACAGCAGCTTGATGAGGCAGGCGTAGAGCTGACGCCCGATTTGATTCAGCCATTTATGTCGATATTCACAAAAGTCATGTCAGAAGCATATGAGCTTGGCAGAGAAGATGCGCTAAACGAAAAAAATAAATAAAGAGTGCCGCTTGTCAGCGGCCGGCCTCTAAACTCACCCTGGCATCAATCCGCACGGGTGGGTTATTTTTTTGGGAAGTATTTTTTCACAACAGGTGTAACCATATTAAGGAGCGGCTTTAGCTCTTTAACGGATTCGACAATATGATCTACTTGTTCGATTATTTGCATGTAGTTAATCTCATCATTTACGGATTTGTGCGGTTGGTTTTTCGGCGCACCGAACATAAACCGGGAAAAACGGTCCTCTCCCCTTATGCTTACAGGAGTGTTTTCTTCTTCTAACCCCATGTCATTACCTCCTTCGATCGCTTTTGTTAGTAAAATATGAATGAACGGCCTCGAATGCGCTGGACAACTGTCTAAGCTGATGGATTTTTAGGAAAGGGAACGATGATAAAATAGTTGCGTTTTAGCTCCATTTTTAATAAAATTAGTACCAAGTCATAATAATAGATAATAAATATGAAGCAGGGTGGCCTCCGTAGATGGGGCTTTTGCCAATAATTTTTAAAAAACGTCGAATAACAAAAAAAGGAGTTGGCTTCATGAACGCTGGGATCATTGGAATTGGCAAATGTTTGCCGGAAAAAATCGTAACCAACCATGATTTAGAGAAAATAATGGATACCTCTGATGAATGGATCAGAACCAGAACGGGAATAGAAGAAAGAAGAATTGCCGATCAAGACACAGACACTTCGGATCTCGCCTATCAAGCAGCAGTAAACGCGATTGAGAATGCGGGAATTAACGCGGAGCAACTGGATTTAATCCTAGTCGCAACCGTTACGCCCGATCGGCCATTTCCATCAGTATCTTGTATGCTCCAGGAACGTCTCGGCGCGAAAAAAGCAGCCGCAATGGATATAAGTGCAGCGTGTGCCGGCTTTATGTATGGAATGATTACAGCCAAGCAATTTATTGAAACTTCGGCATATAAATATGTTTTGGTTGTTGGTGTTGAAAAACTTTCGAAAATCACCAATTGGGAGGACCGGAACACAGCCGTATTATTTGGGGACGGTGCCGGAGCTGTGATCATGGGACCCGTTAGTGAAGAACGGGGGATACTCGCTTTCGAATTAGGCGCAGATGGTACAGGAGGAAAACACCTGTACCAGGACGAATATCTCATTATGAACGGAAGGGAAGTATTCAAATTTGCCGTCCGGCAAATGGGAGAAAGCTGTATAAATGTTTTGGAGAAGGCTGGCCTCAAGAAAGAGGACGTCGATTTCCTGGTTCCCCATCAGGCTAACATTCGCATTATGGAAGCAGCGCGTCAGCGGCTAGAGCTTCCTGAAGATAAAATGTCGAAAACGGTCCATAAATACGGGAATACCTCAGCCGCATCGATACCTATTTCGATGGTAGAGGAGCTTGAGGCTGGTAGAATAAAAGATGGGGATGTAATCGTTATGGTAGGGTTTGGAGGAGGCTTAACATGGGGCGCGATTGCGCTTCGCTGGGGACTTTAAATTGGTGGCCCATATTTAAAGCAGAGTCCAGCCTGTTTTCACGCTAACAAGATCAATACAATTTGATGGTAAGGAGATGCGATATAAATGGAAAATCGAAGGGTAGTAGTCACCGGACTCGGTGCGGTCACACCGTTAGGCAACGATGCTGAAACTTCATGGCAGAACGCCATTGCAGGAGTTTCAGGGATCGGGTTAATGACAAGGGTAAACCGTGACGAATATCCCGCAAAGGTATCTGCAGAGTTAAAGGACTTTAACGTGGAAGCCTTTATTGAGAAAAAAGACGCAAGAAAAATGGACCGCTTTACACATTATGCTGTAGCGGCTTCGTTGATGGCTGTAAAAGACGCGGGTCTTGAAATCAACGAGAAAAATGCACCAAGAGTGGGGGTCTGGATCGGTTCCGGAATTGGAGGAATGGAAACATTCGAACAACAGTATGAAACCTTCCTTAATCGAGGTTATCGCCGCGTCAGCCCGTTCTTCGTACCGATGATTATTCCTGACATGGCAGCTGGCCAGGTATCGATTACTCTGGGTGCCAAAGGCTTTAATTCATGTACAGTAACCGCTTGTGCTACAGGAACAAATTCAATTGGGGATGCGTTCAAGGTAATCCAGCGCGGAGATGCAGATGTGATGGTTTCTGGAGGCGCAGAGGCTCCGATTACAAAAATGTCTGTTGCCGGCTTCTGTTCCAACACGGCACTTTCGACAAATCCTGATCCTGCCACAGCGAGCCGTCCCTTTGATATCAACCGTGACGGGTTCGTAATCGGGGAGGGTGCAGGTATCGTTGTCCTTGAAGAACTTGAACACGCTAAAGCTCGCGGCGCCAAAATCTACGCGGAAATTGTTGGCTATGGTGCGACAGGGGATGCCTACCATATCACGGCACCGGCTCCTGCAGGCGAGGGCGGAGCCCGGGCGATGAAAATGGCACTTGAAAACGGTGGGTTGAACCCGGAAGAAATTGATTATATCAACGCCCACGGCACTAGCACAGAGTACAATGATAAATTTGAAACGCTCGCAATCAAGGAAGTATTCGGAGACCATGCGTATAAGCTGGCGATCAGCTCAACAAAATCGATGACAGGCCACTTACTTGGTGCAGCAGGTGGGGTTGAAGCAATCTTTACTGTTCTAGCCATAAACGAAGGAGTCTTGCCTCCAACAATCAACTTGCAAAATCCGGATCCGGAATGTGATCTTGATTACATCCCAAACAAAGCCCGCACGCAGGAAATAACAGCTGCAATCAGCAATTCACTTGGCTTTGGCGGTCATAATGCGACACTCGCATTTCGCAAATACGAATAGAATAATGAAAAGAGAGCGGTCATCAATATCGCTTGTGAGGCTGTCGAGAAACTCGACAGCCTTTAATTTTTGTCTCCAAATGTTGGGTCTACACAGAAACATTTCACCTAGACAAATTTGTAATTGTCTAGACAAATTTACATAAATATAGTTTTTTCCTTACTTTCGGTCAATTTAGGATTAACAATCGCCACTTATAATGAAGGTAACAAGGAGGAGGTAGATGAGAACTGTTAAGTATTTAAACATCAGTTATAAAATATATAAACACTACATCTCAAAGAAAGATGGGACAACGAAACGACTGCCAGGCGAAAAGGAGTTATCGGAACAATACAGTGTGAGCAGAGAAACAATTAGGAAAGCATTAAATGAGTTGATCGAACAGGGGAAAATTTATAGTATACAAGGTTCAGGCTACTACATAAAACAAGAATCACTATCTTTAAAGAATTCTCTTAACTCGTTGTCCAGTATCACTGAAATGATTCGGAACGCTAACTTAGCTGAAGATGATATGGATACGAACATATATGTAGACAAGCCTTCAGATGAAGCAAGTGAACTGTTACAAATTGAAAAGAATGATGACGTGTATATTTTAAACAGAATACGAACAGCTAAACTCGAGCCAGTTGTATACTCTATTAACGTTTTACCCTATAAATTAGTTGGAAATGAATTTGCACAATATTATTTTAAAGGATCGTTATCCAAGTTTTTAAAGGACTTCTATGATTACGAAATAACTGAAGCGATCACGGAAATCCAAGCAGTAACGAGTTTAGATGAAGTACCAGCAATTTTTTCGGGCAATAATTATCCATTATTAAAATTTATTCAAACCCACTATACGATCGAGGGAAAACCGATTTTACTTTCATACGATTATATGAGGAACGACGTCATTCGTTTTTATGTTAAAAGAAATAAGAGAATAAAAGGAGGTAATATGAAATGAAAAAAATTTTACTAAGTGCACTCGTATTGCTATTATCCATCAATTTTGTAGCGGGCTGCCAATCCAATAAACCTACAACCACATCTGCTTCAACAGAAGATCTGCCAAAAGATGAAAATGGAAACAAAATTATGACGATGAAGGTTTTTACAAACGATGCTTCAGCTCCTACACGTGTAACCAACTTTGAAGGTGCAGCAGAAAAATTGAACGCAGAGCTTGAAAAGGAAAAAGCCAATTATCGAGTGGAAATTGAACCAATTGTCAAACCAATGAGTGCTGAAGATTTTGATAAGAATTTTATCTTTGCATCCCAGTCAAACAATGCCGCGGATATCTATACAACTTCTTATGCTTCTGTCGGCTGGATGGCAGAGGGAGATTATATCCTGCCGCTGGACAGTGTAAAGAAGGAAAAAGTGTTTGAAAATATAATGGATGGCTATTGGCAGCCAGTAACATGGGATGAGAAAGTCTATGGAGTCATTCAAGATACAGAGGCACGTGCTGTTTACTTTAATAAAGAAATTTTAAGGAAAATGGGTTGGTCAGAAGAAGATATTAACCAATTGCCAAAAAAAGCTGAAACAGGCGATTTTACTTTAAACGATATGACAGATATTGCTTTAGAAGCACAAAAAAAGGGTCTTGTAAAAAACGGGTATGAATTCGACCGCGGCCCAAATGACGTTCCAATGAATTTCTATAACTTTGGAGCAGAGCTATATGATTGGAAAAACAAAAAATTTATCCTCGATAAAGAAAAAGTTCTGAAAACATTTGAATGGATTAAAGAAAGTAAAGATAGTGGCGTCGTCCCTGCAGCAAATATGACAACAGATAAAGCAGAAAAATTGGCTAGAATGTTAAACCAGGAAACGTTGTTTGCTCAAGGCGGAATTTGGGATGAAGCAAAGTTTCGTACTCAAGGGTGGCATAAGGAATTAGGAAATGTGACTACTAATTGGATCAAACAAAATGTTGGGATTATGAATTTGCCAACAATTAAGAAAGGAAAGAAACCAATCACGGTATCGAATCCATATATCTATGTCATCTCAAAAAACACAAAATATCCGGACATTGCGAAAAGATTGCTGGTACATGTAAGTGCACCGGAATTACAAGCGAAGCATGCTGTTGAAACATCGCATATCCCGTTTACGCAAGAAGGACAAGAAAACGAACAAGTTAAAGCAAATGAATGGATCAACAGTGTGAAACATTTAACGAACTATTCACACTTTGCAGGGAACCATTCGGATCAGACAAAATATAGCAAAATCCTGATTGACGCTACAACTTATGTGATGTCTGGTGAAATGACACCTGAAACAGCTGTATCCTACATTGAAGAACAAATGGCACTGAACCTGAAAGCGAACTCTGTCATTAAATAAGAGATGTGAGGAATTTCCATGCTATCAACTGAAACAATTTTATTAGAACAAGAGATTATCAGCAAAGAATTCAACCAAAAGAAATCTCTATGGAAATTAGCGAAAGAAAATAAATATTGGGGCCTGATTTTGGGCCCTTTCGTTTTAAATCAACTCCTGATCGTACCCATCACTGCTTTAATCATTATCCTGATCTCTTTTACCTCAATGGATCACAGCTTAAATTGGGATTTTGTTGGTTGGACCAATTATCAAAAGGTCCTATCTGACCCAAAAATTGGTTTAATTTTCTGGAACACGCTGATTTTCGTATTCATGACTCTGTTTATAAAAATTTTTTTAGGAATGTTTGTGGCAATTACAACTACTTATTTTATAAAAAACTCAAGACGCGGAACTTTCTTTAGAGCCATTTGGTTATTGCCAAAAGTATCACCAGGGGTAGTCGAGGCATTACTTTGGACATGGATATTCAGCCCGACCGATAGTGGGATCTTCAATATGATATTACATAAATTCTACGGCATAGAGCCTGTAGCGTGGCTAACTGAGTATCCTCTATTCATTAATATTATTTTAGCAGGGGTTATGGGTACATCGATTACCACTATCATGTTATCTTCCTCTATTCAGTCAATGAATGAAAACTTATTTAGGGTAGCGAAAGTGGACGGAGCTTCTGATTGGGTCATTATAAAAAGATTAATCCTTCCATATTTAAAGTGGCCACTCACATTTTTAACGCTTTGGCAAGGTTTAGCCCTGATAACATCCTATGAATCGATCTTGTTACTGACGGATGGCGGACCAAACTATCAATCTGAAGTATGGTCATTATATTCCTTTCATACCGCGTTTTCTACGTTAGATTTCGGTTACGGTTCAGCTATTTCGATGTACATGCTTCCTTTAATATTTATAGTAATAATCATTGCCTACAAGCAGTTTGGATTAAAAAAGTTAATGGATAGTGATAAATGATGATGAAACAATTTGTGAACTCAGGTGGATGGACGAATTTATACAATCGAATTTCTGACAGTTGCTTAAAAGCTTTCTGTATTACCGTCCTTACGATCTTTTCATTAGTTCTATTAAGTATCTATTTAGGGATGTTTCTTTTTGCTTTTAGTGATATCAAGGGAGGATTGCCAGCAGGTTTCACCATAAATAACTGGAAATTTTTATTTGAACCTAATTTAGTGGTGGGTACGTTTGCATTTCCCAATGTATGGACCATTTTCTATAACACTTTACTCATCGCACTGGGCAGTATGTTGATCGAAGTTGGAGTGAGTTTATTATCCGGTTATGCTTTATCAAAAGGCCGATTCCCCGGTAAAGATTTGCTAATTCAATCAACATTGTTCACAAGGGCTCTGCCATCCATTACGACACTAATCGCTAGCTTCTATATGTTAAAAACAGTTGGTCTATTAGACACTTTATTCGGCACGATCTTAATTAAAGGATTAGCAGAAGTAGGTCTGTCCACTTGGATTATAAAAGGTTTCTTTGACGAAATCCCAAAAGAAATCGATCGAGCTGCCGAAATCGATGGAACTTCTAATCTTAAAAAGTTTTTTGCGATATATGTTCCGTATATTTGGCCAGGAATTGCCGCCATAACACTTTTTGCCTTTTTAAATGGCTGGGGCGAATATATTCTTGTCTCCACCTTCACGTACGATTCAAGTAAAATAACATTTCCAATTATCTTAAATTCTTTACTGGATATGAATTCTACTGCGTCTGTGAACTATGGTTTTATTATGACTTTAGCAACATTTTACATGATTCCTGCCATGTTACTATATTTGTTCTCACAAAAATATATTTCTAAGATGAAGATTTAGTGGAGGGCTCAATTCATGAAAGTTTCTTTAAAGCAGTTATACAAATATTACGAACCAAAAAAACCAGCTGTCAGAAATATCGAATTAGAAATTCCATCAGGAAAATTGACCACGATACTAGGGCCGTCCGGGTGTGGGAAAACCACAACCATGTTAATGATCGCTGGACTGGAAAAGCCTTCACACGGGGAGATCTTCTTCGATCATACGTGTGTTACAACAGTTCCACCGAAATTCAGAAAAATAGGAATGGTATTTCAAAACTCGGCCCTATATCCGAATATGTCAGTTAAAGACAACATTATGTTTCCATTAAGAAATCAAAAAGTCCCTAAAAACATAGCATTAGAAAGAGTGAAGAGCGTTTTAAGAATGGTAAAACTGGAAGGATTTGAGGAGAGAAAACCGTCTCAACTTTCCGGTGGCCAGCGCCAGCGTGTGGCCATAGCAAGAGCCATAGCTAAAGAGCCTGATTTATTAATACTGGATGAACCTTTATCTGCTCTTGATGCTTCATTACGTATGAAAATGAGAGAGGAAATAAAACAACTTCAACAAAAATTAGGAATTACCACCATCATGGTCACCCATGATCAAGATGAAGCGATGGCTATGTCCGATATGATCGCGGTAATGAAAGATGGAGAGCTGCAACAGTATGATCATCCGTTAGAGATCGTCCATCATCCTACTAATTGGTTTGTCGCCAGCTTTTTAGGAATGCCGATCATGAATAGACTGGACTGCTCCTACAATTTTGCCAATCATTCACTCGTAATCGAAAAGCAAAATACAACCATTAGTCTATCAAGTTATAACGTACCCGAACACAGCTTGAATCAAAAGAAAAATCTGATCTTGGGGTTTAGGCCTCATGACGTAGAAGTGGTTTTTAATAAACCAGATCAGAAGAATTTTCTAAGGGGAATGATCAAACACGTTGAACATACAGGAAGAGAATTTCTGATCACAGTCGTATTAGAAAGTACGTTTGAAGAAGTAAAAATGATTTGTCCAACCGTTCTTGTACCGAGAGTACAAACGGATGTTTGGATAAAAATTATCACAATGCAATTTTTATTTGAACGAGACGGATCACAACAAAATATTTTTCCAAAAAATGAAAAGGATTTGAAGCAGCTTGTGGTGCATAATTTCTGACCTTGATGGTACTTTACTTGATAGCAACCAACGAATCTCTAAAGATGTCATATCGAGAATTCAAAGCTTTGAGAGAGCAGGAGGTAAATTTACTTTTGCAACCGGTCGCTCTCTCGATAGTGTTTTACCTTATATTAATGAAGTTGGGATTAATACTCCTGTCATCCTATACAACGGCGCCATGATTTATGAACCAATGGCCAGTGAGTTTATTTATGCTCGATTTTTAGAGAGTAATGAAATAAACGACATTGTTTCGTTATTTTTAAAGATCAGGAATCAATATAATGTCAGTTTGTTGGCCTTTGATCATGAAGGTGCTTACTTTCTCGAAGAAAGTACTTTCATACATAAACAGTTAATAAAAGATTCGATTACAGCACAGTATACAACCATTGACGAACTGCTTACAAAGCAATTGGTTAAAATCATGCTGATTGGAAATCAAGAAGAAATACATGAATTGAAAATGATTTACTCTATTTTCACACCGATAAACTCTGAACCCGAATTGCTGGAATTCATAGCTAAAGGGGTTAATAAAGGGGTAGCCGTAAAGGTTTTGATGCAGCATCTGGAAATTCCAACGCATAAGCTTGTTGCTGTTGGCGACAATGAGAACGACATTGAAATGATTCAAACAGCAGGATTAGGAATATCTGTAAAAAATGCGATCCCCAATTTAAAAGCCGTTTCACACTATGTCACCCAAAAAACAAATAATGAACAAGCGCTAATTGAAGTAATTGAAAAAATCCAAGCGACTAATTTATTGTCAATTAACGAACATGGAGGAGTAAGATCTTGATTGTTTATTACCGCAATTTAATAACTTCCCAAATTCAGCTCCCAGATATCCTAATCTATGGATCATGATTTCTGACAAATTAGCCGATAATTATAAGCAAGCTCTTACATTTGTCGTTCGTGCCCTTGAAGATACGATCGAAATGGAGGATGACTACGGTTATTTTCACACAGCAGAGGGATGCGACGCCGTTGGAAGGCGAAGAGGACTGCAATTAATCAAGTTAGGTGATAACGGGTATTTGACTCATGATCACTCGATTCATCTTCGTTTCTATACGCATTATTTAAGTCAACAGAAACCTTTTTATATTGAAGATGTAAACTATTATCCGGTTGCTGCCAGTGTTCATTTTGAAGTAGATCGTCCGGCTCACTTGCATCCGTTTGTGGATGAATGTCCCATTTGCGGCTGTACAGGTGAATATGAAAAATATTATCAAGAAGATTATCACAACGAATTCTCCAAGCTCAAAAATGAGTTTCTACATGATCCATTCGGAGTTGAAGCAATCATTTATGGAACCGTCAAAAACAAGCCAGTACCCCTGTTAAATGGCTTACAGACCATAACAGATGATTATGAAATGATGTGTCAAATTGTAAAGCATGAGAATTTAAGAGAGGACATGAACACCGGTACGCTTGGAATTGTTCGCTTTGTCGGGAGGAAGCAATAAGGATTTATATTATGTTCATTTTTATAAACTCTATCAAATATTTCAATTTCTTGCATAACCAGGAGAGCGGTCAAATACCGCGCCAGGCTGTCGAGTTTCTCGACAGCCTTTAATTTTCACAAATTCTCTACCAAATTCTTTGCAAATTTCAATATCATCCTGACTCGGGGTTAATTCAATTTTTAAACCATAAAGGACTACCTCTGCTCCTCTTTCCTCAATTTTTCGATAAGGATATCAACAGCTTCTTCATAATAAGGATATGATGAATTTGAAGATGCCAAGATACGTAATCCAACTCCAATAAAATAAACTTGTTAAAAAAAGCTTAATTCTGGGCTAAGGGTTAGGGGGAATATTTTAGTCAAAATATTATGATTGCCTAGGACAAAAGGCTGTAGAGTACTTTTAAACTCTGTGACAATTTTTTGGGTGAATTTTCCTATTTTTCAATTAAGGCATTGACTATGATAATCATTATCAATTATTCTTAATAAGGTAATTGATAATGAATTTCATTATCATAAGCAACCGATGTGAAAATGCACTCTGTATCCCAGACTGATTTCTTATTAAACAATTTATTTTCATCACGCTTTATTAATGATCTTAATATCAATTACGGTAATTTCCGTTATTAAATAAAAAGGAGTGTCCATAGATGATGACATTCAAAACGGGGAACAAGTATTTAGAATTACAGAATCAAAAAGAATCGAATGCCCGATCCTATCCACGTCATTTCCCGTTGGTTATTGAGAAAGCGGAAGGAATGATGATAATAGATGTAGAAGGGAAAGTATTTTATGATTGTTTAAGCGGTGCAGGAACACTTGCATTAGGACATAATCATCCAGTTGTAATTCAAGCAATAGAAGATGTGCTAAAACGACAAATTCCGTTACATACATTAGACTTAGCAACTCCTTTGAAAATCGAATTTATACAAGAAATACTCTCCATATTACCTTTAGAGTTAAGAGACTCGACTAAAATACAATTTTGTGGGCCAACCGGTGCTGATGGTGTTGAGGCAGCGATTAAATTAGTGAAAAATGCCACTAAAGGTAAGTCCATCTTGGCGTTCCAGGGGGGTTACCACGGATCGACACAAGCTACCATGTCCATGAGTGGTAACTTAAGCAAGAAGCAACATTTGCAAAGTTTATTACCTGATGTTCATTTTCTCCCTTTTCCATATGAATATCGGTGCCCATTTGGTATTGGCGAAGGTAAGACTGCTAAAATTAGCGCGCAATATATCGAAAATTTATTAGATGATTGTGAAAGTGGTATAGCGTCTCCTTGTGGCATGATATTTGAAACAGTACAAGGGGAAGGTGGATCAATCCCAGCTGATATTGAATGGTTAAAAGAAATGAGACGTATTACTGCAGAAAGAGGAATTCCTTTAATTGTAGATGAAGTTCAAACAGGAATTGGGAGAACTGGTGAAATTTTTTCTTTTGAACATGCGGGCATCATTCCAGATGTCATTGTTTGTTCGAAAGCAGTTGGAGGAAGCCTGCCAATGTCGGTTGTTATTTATAAAGAGGAACTGGATCAATGGAATCCAGGGGCGCATATTGGTACTTTCCGCGGCAATCAGTTGGGCATGGCTACAGGGTTGGCAACTTTAAAATATATAAAAGAAAACCATATACTTGAAAATGTAAAAGTACGCAGCAAGCAATTTTTTGAAAGGCTTAACGATTTAAGAGAAAAATATGAAGAGATTGGCGATGTTCGTGGAAGAGGGTTGATGATAGGGGTTGAAATTGTAAATCCCAAAGAACAAAAAGATTGTTTAGGACACTATCCAGAATTTGAGGAGCTGGCTTTAAAAATTCAAGAGAGATGTTTTAAGAATGGCTTGATTATTGAAGTAGGAGGACGCCACTCAGCAGTCATGCGTTTTTTACCTCCATTGACCATTACAGAAAATGAAACCACAGAAGTTTTAAATATTTTTGAGAAATCTGTAGTTGAAGCTATTCAAATGATCAATTAACAATGGTTATTTTAATGAAATTGAAAAAGCATACTGTTTTAATTGCTATCCTTATTGGCTCCTTTTCTTTAGTTTTGACGAATAGCGCGTTTAATATATTATTGCCGAGCTTTGTTCAAATGTATGATATCTCCACTATATATGGTGGATGGATTATTGCACTTTATCTATTGGCAATGACGATCACAATGCCGTTGACTGCTTGTATTGTTGATCGTCTCGGCAGAAAGAAAACATATATTTTGGGAATTGGCTTATACTTTGTGTTTTCAATAATGGGTGGCTTATTTTATCAATATGTACAGATGATATTGTTAGTACGCTTTATGCATGGCATCGCAGCCGGTTTAACGATTCCTTTGTCATTAGTTTTATTATTTGATATTTACAGTAAAGAAATCCGTGGAAAAGTGACTGGTGTATGGGGAATGTTGTTAACCATTGCGCCGGCTATTGGTCCAACGTTTGGAGGTCTCATTATTCAATTTGGAGAGTTAAGACATCTATTTTGGATAAATGTTCCTTTTGCGCTGTTTTCATTAATCTTGTGCTATAGGCAAATCAACCCTGATCCACCTGCGCATAGAAAAACAATCCGCCTTCAAGGAATTGTATTACTGGTTTTAGGCATTGGCGGACTAAGTCTGGGCATTCAGATGTTTTCAAATCAGACGATTCCGGGGTGGGCAACAAGTGTAATGCTTTTTTTAGGCGTCGTTATTTTGATTCGCTTTATTCAAATAGAGAACATACAAAAAGAACCTTTAATTCGTTTCGGGCTCTTACGCAATTCTGTATATGCTGTCTCAGTCATAATGTCAGCAGTCCATGCTTCAGTCATGTTTGGCGTTATCTTTACATTACCATTAATGTTCCAAGAGGTGTTCCATTTATCACCCTCATTAACAGGTGCCCTGTTTATTCCGACAGCCATTTTTACAAGTTTGTTTGTATGGATCGGTGGAAACTTAATTGATTCGGGCAAATCCATGCATTTTATTGTTTATGGCATAGGCCTGATTGCCATTTCAATATTGTTTTTTGCATTTGTCCCCAAAGGAGTGCCATTAATTTTCATTGTCATCCTAATGGCAGTAAGAGGAATGGGTGTTGGTTTATCAAATATGCCCGTCACGACAATTGGGCTTAATTCATTAAAAGATGACGACCTGCACGAAGGATCAGCATTGTCTAATACGATAAAACGTTTAGCATCTTCTTTTTCAGTGATAATATTAACCGTTTATTACGATGCGCGTTGGCAAATGATCATTCAATCTGGAGAAAGCACTCACCATGCAAAATGGATGGCATTAAAAGAAGAATCTCTAGTGTTAGGGATTTTAATGGTATTAACTTTACCGCTGGCTTTATTTTTAAATAGAAGAAAATTAGATGAAGGTGTTAAAAATGTCAGTTAAAAAACGGGTTGAAAGTCGGAATCAAGCAAACTTTCATACATGTAAGACATTATTAAATTGTTTTATTAGAGAGTTTTGCAGTGAAAATTCAAACTCCTTTTCGGTCAGTAAAAATAAAAATGCTTATTCTATATATTTCCCAACTAGTGACGTAACCATATCAGGAACTCTTTCATTTTATTCTGCAATAGGTGAACATGAATTTGCTAGTTTTTATGTAAACAAAGAAAGAAAACTTGATTATTCTTATTTAGTTCAATTGATCGTTAAAGAAATAAAAGATAAGCATCCTGAAATAACGGCTGAACGTTCTATTGATTTTTCAAATAAAGTTGATAATAGCTTTCAAAAATTAGCTTTATTTTTAGAGTATTCGGTTGAACAACATAAATGGGATTATTTAACGTCAGAACAATCGCTCTTATATGGGCATCCGTTCCATCCCTTTCCCAAAAATACATTAGGATTTACAAAAGATGAAGTTAAAAAGTATTGTCCAGAACTCCGTACTTCTTTTCAGCTGTGTTATTTAGCTGTTAGAAATGATATTTACCAGGAAGAATGGGTGTCGGAAGAAAGAAGGATTGATCTGCATAAAAGTGTTAAAGAGCATGCACAACAAGTTCTTAAAGACAAAATGGTTTCCTATGCAATTTTACCCATTCACCCTTGGCAATACGAGCATGTAAAAACAGTAAAAGAAGTAGAGGACTATATAAATCAAGAGAAAATAATCCCGCTTGGCAGCTTAGGCCCTGTGGCATATCCGACATCTTCTGTCCGTACGGTATATATTCCTGAAATGACCTGCAACCTCAAGCTTTCGCTAAACATTCAAATAACAAATATGATGAGAACCAATAATAAAGAACAAATGCGCAGAACATTGGATGCGACCAGGTACATATTACAGAGAAGCTGTTTCCAGGAAGAATCGAATACAAAAATCTCTTATGAGGTAGGAGTATGTACGTGCAAGTTTGCAAATGAAGACGTCACAAAATTATTTACTATTGTCTATCGCCCAATTGAATTCGATGTAGAGACAACTTTTGTTCTTTCCAGTTTAATTGAAACTCCGGTTAAGCGTAATCATTCCCGGCTATACTCACTGACTGGAAGTCAAAAAATAGAACACTGGTTCAAACGATATTTGGAAATTTCATTATTGCCTATTGTCCGTTTAGCAGAAGAGAAAGGCATTCATTTTGAAGCGCATTTACAAAACTCCTTACTAACGATAAAGAATGGCATGCCGGAAACATTTATTATTAGAGATTTAGAAGGTGTAAGTGTAAATATAGAAAAGGTTGAAGATGATGTTGATACGACAGGCCCCCTATTCTATAAACAAGAAGAAGCTTGGGCACGCACATCATATTATTTTGTTGTTAATCATTTAGGATCTTTCATACATGCAATTGCCAAAGATGCAAATGTGGAAGAAGAACATTTTTGGGGAATTGTTCGTGATGTTCTTCTGCAAGAATATGAAAAAAATGCGAACGAATTTATTCTTCATTTGCTAACAACTGAGACGTTTGCTGCTAAAAAAAATATGATAAGTTGTCTTTTTAGGAAAAGTGAGGCACCATCCTATATTCCGGTGAACAATATAATGAAGAAATTGGGGAGTGAAACCTATGGCAACGCTAAGTTACTCGTATAAAGACAAGGCATTATTGATTGATGAAGTAAAAGAGAGGATTATGCGCCAAACGTTGGAGGCATTATTCTTTGAAGATATTATCAAAGCAACCAAAACTGGAACAGATTGGTTTTTTAACGGAAAAAGTGCTAAAGGAGATATCATCCATTATTCGTGTAAAGCAGATGTAAAATGGTCATTCGGTCGAATTAAAATCGAAAAAAAATCAATTAAAAGAGAAGGGGAGGAATTTACCAATTTATATCTATTTCTTGAAGAGATTATACAAAATAACGTAACAGGTTCATATACTTCTCAGTTTATTCATGAGTTATTGGAAACATTAGTAAAGGATCACCAGTCAAAGCAGTTCCAAGTAGACCAAATACCGGAACAGGACAAATATTATGAAGTGTTGGAAAGTCATATGGTGGATGGCCACCCTTATCATCCAAGCTATAAATCAAGAATCGGCTTTTCTTTAGCAGATAACTTTGATTATGGACCAGAGTTCAATCAGGAAGTTTCTATATACTGGGTTGCAGTAAATGAGCAGCTAATTGATGTCAATACTCTGAAAAAGATGTCATTTGAAGAAATAATTAAACATCATGTGACAAATGAAGATAAATATAGGTTTTTACAGGTGCTTAAGGAAAAAGGCTGCGAAGAAAAGAATTATGTTTTTTTGCCAGCACATCCCTGGCAACTAGAAAACAAAATTCTATCTCTCTTCGTTCAACAATTGATTGATAAAGATATTGTGATTCTAGGAACAGCAAATAGTACTTATAGAGTACAGCAATCTATCCGTTCTTTATCACATCGTGAAAATGCAGAAGCACCATATATAAAATTTCCGTTAAGTATAACAAATACTTCAACCAGTCGTATTCTAGCCCATCACACAACTCAGAATGCCCCGTTAATAAGTGATTGGCTAAATAAAATTATTCAAGATGACTCGTTATTAAAAAAAGAAAAATTTCAGATTTTAAGAGAAGTAATGGGAATATCTTTTCGGTACGATAAGCTAAATCCAATTCAATATGATATGACTTATGGAACGCTCGGAGCCATTTTCAGAGAAAATGTTTCGACATATCTTGAAGATAATGAGGAAGCGTGGCCGCTAAATGCTCTATCACATACTCAAAAAAACGGAGAGCCATTTATTAAAGCTGCGATTGAACAATATGGGGTTGAAGCTTGGAGTGAAGCGCTTATTAAAGTTGTAACGTTTCCAATCATACATTTATTATTTGCTCATGGGATCGCGCTGGAATCCCATGCTCAAAATATTATTTTAGTCGTTGAAAACAATTTCCCGAAAAGAATGATTATTAAAGATTTGCATGATGGAGTTCGGTATACTCCTGATCAACTCTTAAAGCCGGATTGGGAGCCAAAATTAAATCCAGAGCCGGAAAGTCACAGGAAATTCAATCGATATTCGTTTATTCAGGCCAAAGATGCAGCAGAAGTTAGAGACTATACATATGATGCATTTTTCTTTATCTGCATGACAGAAATTTGTTTCACATTTGAAAAATTCGGATTGAGTGAGATAGATTTTTGGAGTAGATGTGTAAAAACGATAGCAGCGTATCAACATGATCATCCTGAATTTAAAGAACGGTTTGAGATGTTTAATTTATTTTCTGAAG
This sequence comes from Bacillus sp. V33-4, assembly GCF_002860225.1. Lineage (NCBI taxonomy): Bacteria > Bacillati > Bacillota > Bacilli > Caryophanales > Bacillaceae > Bacillus > Bacillus sp. V33-4. Next base: position 2,292 of record NZ_PGVC01000039.1, on the reverse strand, counting down.
CTGCATTGATCGAAGAGATGACCAAGCGGCGTATTTACGGCGACGGCCAGTTGTATTTCCGCAAAACAAAAAATCCTTTGCTGTTGGCGTGGAGTGAAATGAATGGAAAAAAATAAGCTTAAAGAAAAAATTAAAAAAAATGAACCTGTTTTTGGAATGTTTGTATCTATACCACATCCGATCATGGTTGAACTAATTGGTCATGCTGAATTTGACTTTGTCATTATTGATTATGAACATACATCAACGAATATGGAAACGATTGAAGATATGGTCCGTGCTGCCGAGTTGGTGGGGATTACGCCGCTTGTCCGTATTTCAAAAGTTGACAGGATCGAAATTTTGAAAGTGCTCGATTGTGGCGCTCAAGGCATTGTCATACCAAATGTTACGCAAAAGGAACAAGTAGAAAATGCAATTAACTATGCTTTCTATCATCCAATTGGCATGAGAAGTCTTAACAGTGGCAGGCCAGGAGTATTCGCAAAGTATTCTTTAAGAGATTATATCGCCAAGGCAAATAAAGAGATGATGATCGTTCCAATGATCGAAAGCTTGCTAGGTGTTAATGAAAGTGAATCGATTTTATCTCTGCCACAAATTAGTTTCGTTCTGGAAGGAGCAGCGGACCTTTCTCAATCACTTGCTGTGCCGTGGGAGACAGATCATCCAGAAGTGCAAAAAAATTTAGAGAAATTATATGAAGTATCAAAGCAATGTAACATACCTTACTCAATTGTCTCCAGACATCCAAAGAATCATAAGAAGTGGGTGGAAAATGGGGTACATATTTTTGTGTTGGGGGATGAGAGAGGTACAGCATTTCGGGCATATATGCAAAAATTGAAAGAATATCGAAGTTTAATTGGAGGTCAGTATGGATCCTGATATAAAAAAAATGATAAATGAGGTGCATAATCAAACGATAGACCCAATATGTGCTTATATATATGACTTGGAAGGGATTCAAAACCATGTAAGTAATATGTTAAGCACGTTGCCCAAGCAGACTAATTTATTTTATGCCATTAAAGCGAATCCTGATAAGAGAATTATACAGGCATTATTGCCGTTAGTGAAGGGGTTTGAAGTTGCATCGATAGGTGAGTTGAGCAAAGTAAGAGAGGTTTCCAAAACGGTACCTGTTTTATTCGGGGGGCCTGGCAAAAAAGATTATGAACTTGAAAGGGCAATTAGCGAAAATGTTTCATATCTGCATGTAGAAAGTCTTTTGGAACTGAAAAAATTAATCGTGCTGGCGAAAAAAAGCAATAAGCATATTCAAGTCTTATTACGGATTAATTTAAGAACAAATTCATTGCCCAAAACAAACATATCAATGGGAGGCCGGCCAAGTCAGTTTGGAATAGATGAAGAGTTAATTGGAGAAGCGTTATCCATTTTAAGAGAGAAAGAAAATACGCACGTTCATTTCAGGGGTTTTCACTTCCATTCTTTATCAAATAACCTAAGAACAAAATTACACGTAGAAATGATTCATCATTATATTCAAAAAGTGGAACAATGGAAACACCAATATGGATTAGATGTGAAAGTTATTAACGCTGGAGGAGGTTTTGGGGTCTCTTATAATGAGACACCTGGATTTGACTGGCAGCTCTTTACCTCCTTATTGGCCCAAAGTGAAGCATTACAAAACCTGGGTGATACGCAATTGTTCTTTGAACCGGGTAGATTTATCGTTGCCGACTATGGTTATTATATTGCGGAAGTAGTAGATATAAAAATGTCAGCTGGCCAGTGCTTCGCTGTAATAAGGGGCGGAACCCATCATAATAGATTGCCTGCATCCTGGGGGCATAATCATCCGTTTTCCGTAATACATCTTGAAAGGTGGTCTTATCCTTTTCAAAGACCGGAAACCAAAAGTTCGAACGTAACGATCGTTGGCGAGTTGTGCACACCTAAGGATCGGCTCTATGAAAATGCCGAGGTGGAAAGTTTACGGGTTGGAGATGCCATCCTATTTAAGAAATCAGGTGCATATTGCTGGACTATTTCTCACCATGACTTTTTAGGTCATCCTCACCCTGAATTTTATTACATAACAGAAGGGAACCGTTATGGAAAAAACAATAACTCAATTACAAAGTGTTACTGCTGAGCAAATAATAACGCAAGATTTAATGAATGCATTTATTGCAGAGCAATTTTTTTATATCGATAAACATACCACAAAAATGCTTTCAGATGTACCAAATGTTATTCAAGGTTTGAGTCAAGCATTTGTTGGCGGAATTTATTTCCACCTAAAACGTGTAAGCGGATTCA